>JAUWQK010000037.1 GCA_030611115.1 Deltaproteobacteria bacterium | reverse complement strand
ATGTTATATGCCGGTCAGCGGTGAAATCGTTTCCGTTAACAACGATCTTGAAGAATCTCCTGAACTGGTAAACAATAGCCCCTATGGTGATGGGTGGTTTGTTGTGATCAATCCCGATAATCCTTCTGAGATGGATACACTGATGACAAGTGAAGCCTGCCTGGAAAAGTTGAAAGGAACAGAATAAATGCGTTATCTTCCTCATACCAGCGAAGATATTAAATCAATGCTGCAGGTTGTTGGAGCTGATAGTATTGATGATCTTTTTTCAACAATACCTGATGATTGCCTCAGTAAGGATGACTTGGCCCTGCCCGATGCTTTGACTGAGTGGGAATTAGACTCTCATATGTCCGCTCTTTCCGGTACTATGGCGGTATCACCGGATTATAAGGTTTTCATGGGTGCAGGCAGCTATGAACATTATATACCTGCTTCAGTATCTTTCCTTCTTGGCAGGTCGGAGTTTGTAACTTCTTATACTCCCTACCAGCCGGAAGTCAGCCAGGGAACACTTCAGGCAATTTACGAGTATCAGACACTTGCCGCCCGTCTTTTAGGAGTGGAGGTGGCAACCGCTTCACATTACGATGGGGCAACAGCTCTTGCCGAATCACTTCTTATGGCTGTTCGTGTAACAAGAAAAAAAAGGGTGGCTGTCTCAAGTTTGATTCATCCTCTCTATCGTCAGGTGGTTCGAACTTATTTTGAGCCGACCGGATATCAAGTAATTGAGCTCCCGTATCTCAACAACGGTTTGACTGACCTTGCCGGGCTTGAGGAAGTTGATGATCTTGCGGCTGTTGCTGTTCAGTCCCCAAATTTTTTTGGATGCATTGAAAACCTTAAGGAGGCTGGAGAGAAGATTCACAATAAAGACGCTCTTTTTATTACATGCTTCACAGAAGCTCTTTCATACGGGCTGTTAAAAAATCCAGGCAGTCAGGGTGCTGATATTGTATGCGGTGAAGGTCAAAGCCTGGGCATTCCCCGTTCATTCGGCGGACCGGCTCTTGGCATGCTTGCCAGCAGAAAGAAATATATGCGCAGTTTGCCGGGTCGTCTGGTTGGTAAAACCAAGGATCTGGATGGAAAAAGAGGTTTCGTTCTCACACTTGCAACCAGGGAACAGCATATTCGCCGTGAAAAGGCTACTTCCAACATCTGTACCAATAACAGCCTTTGTGCTCTTGCGGCTGCAATTTATATGGCCTCAGTGGGAGGTACCGGAATAAAGAAACTCGCCGGGCTTAATCATGACAAGGCTGAATATCTAAAGCAGGAATTGAAGAAAGCAGGATTTAAAATTAGTTTTGAAAGTCCGACATTTAATGAATTCGTGGTGGAATTTCCCGCAGGTTTTGATTCTGTCTATGATAGTCTTCTGGAGAAAAAAATTGTAGCAGGTCTTCCTCTGTCTGAATTTTATCCGGAACTTACAGGTCACTATCTTTTATGCGCGACGGAAACCATGTCGAAAAACGACATGGATGTTCTTGTCAGGGAGGTTAAATCATGAAAGAATTTGCAGGCGCCACAGGACTTATTTTAAATGAGCCGCTGCTTTGGGAAAAAGGCAAAAAAGGAAGATGCGGTTATTCTTTACCGCGGCAAGATGTTGAATCTTTCCCCCTCAACAATGAATTAGCCGGAGAAGGCCCTGATTTTCCTGATTTGAGCGAGGTTGATGTAGTACGACACTACACCAGACTTTCCCAGTGGAATTTCGGGGTTGACACAGGCATGTATCCGCTGGGTTCGTGCACCATGAAATACAGTCCAAAGACAAACGAAAGACAGGCAGGACTTTCAGGCCTTGCCGGAGCTCATCCACTACTTCCATCAGATCTTTCCCAGGGAACGCTGAGGATGATGTATGAACTTGAGCAATATCTTGCTGAAATTACCGGACTGGATGCAGTAACCCTTCAGCCTGCTGCGGGAGCGCATGGAGAGCTTACAGGCATGCTGATTATTCATGCTTATCACAAAAATAGAGGTGCGCAGCGTTCCAGGATTCTTGTCCCTGATACAGCCCACGGCACAAATCCGGCCACTGCAACCCTGTGTGGTTATAGTTCCGTAGAGGTTAAGTCCAATGAAGATGGAATCCTTTCTGTTGAATCTGTTGCTGATTTAATGGATGAGGACACAGCCGGAATAATGCTGACAAATCCGAATACGCTTGGCCTTTTTGAAGAGAACATCAAGGAAATATCTGAAATTGTTCATTCCAAAGGAGGAATTGTTTATTGTGATGGCGCAAACCTGAATGCTGTAATGGGTATAGTAAAAATGGGAAAAATCGGAGTTGACGTAATGCATCTGAACCTGCACAAGACATTTTCCACACCCCACGGTGGAGGAGGCCCGGGTTCGGGGCCGGTTTGTGTGAAGAAGCATCTTGAGCGATTTCTGCCTGTTCCCCGTATTGTTGAAGAAAAAGGCAATTATGCGTTTTATGATAATTATCCCGAATCTATTGGCAAAGTGCAGGCTTTTCACGGAAATATTGGAGTTATGATTAAGGCTTACAGTTATATCGTAAGTATGGGGCCGAAAGATCTGAAGATGGCCAGCCGGCTTGCTGTTTTAAATGCAAATTATATAAAGGAAAGCCTGAAGGATACTTTACACCTCGCATATGACAGGCCGTGTATGCACGAATGCGTGTTTTCCGATGAAAAACAGAGGGACGACCACGTTACCACATTTGATATGGCCAAGCGCCTTATGGATTACGGCTTTCATCCTCCAACCGTTTATTTTCCGCTTGTGGTTCACGGGGCAATAATGGTTGAGCCAACGGAAACAGAGTCAAAAGAAGATATCGACAAATTTATTGAAGCATTTAAGGCTATTGCAAATGAAGCAAAGAATGCTCCGGACTTGCTGCACAATGCTCCAGGCAAAAGCAAAGTAAGAAGACTTGATGAAGTAAGCGCTGCCCGCAAACCGTGTCTTACAGGATGATAGTGATAGTATGGAAATAGTAATTGTCGGTCTTGGAGCAGGCGGGCTCTATTCTTCAAAGAGCGCTCTGAGTTATAACCGAAAATGCCATGTAACCATTATTGAGAAGAGAAATTTTGATCAGTTTTCTCCCTGCGGTCTTCCCTTTGTTATTGAAGGCGTTGTTAAAGATTTTGATGAGCTGAAATATAATGTGCCTGAAGTAAGAAACAGGCTGAGCAAGCTCCTTTTTCACGAAGTTGTTTCCGTTGATGCGGAAAGAAAAATAGTAAAAGTACTTGACCTGGCGACTTCAAAGGAGAAGGAGATCAAGTATGATTCGCTGATACTTGCAACAGGTGCATCGCCGATTATCCTCGGAGTTCCAGGTGCAAAGGAGCTTGCGGGCAGAGGAGTTCATTTTGTATCTGATATTGGTAACAGTGAAGCTCTTCTTCAGGCTGCCAAATCTTCCAATAAAAAGAAAGCGGTTGTCGTAGGCGGAGGCTCTATAGGCCTGGAGATTGCGGTGGGGCTGAAGAAACTTGGACTTGATGTAGTAGTAACAAAGAGAACCCCTCCTCCTTTTCCGCGAAATCTGGAACCCTCAATGGGGAGTATTATAGTCGAGCATCTTGAGAAGCTTGGAATCAGGGTTCTTTTTGGTAAGGGCATAGACCGCATAAATGGAGCGCGGGAAGTTGAATCCGTAGAAATTGCCGGTGAAAATATTGACTGCGACATCGTTGTTATGGCTGTGGGCATGAAGGCAAATGCGCGGCTTTCTGAATTGGCGGGCGCAAAAACGGAAAGAAACTCAGTTGTTGTAAACAACAGGATGGAGACATCTGTAAAAGATGTGTATGCAGTTGGCGATCTTGTACAGACTTATTCCCGTATAGATGGGACGCCAACCATTATGCAGCTTGCCACCTCGGCTTACCGGCAGGGGATGGCGGCTGGAATAAATGCAGCAGGAGGCAACAGCCCTTATCCAGGCGCTTTGAACACATTTGTTACAGTTATAGGGGGGCTTGAGATTGCTTCAACCGGCTATACTCTTGAAACCGCAAAAAGTCTGGGCTATGAGGCAAGGGCGTTTTTTACAAAACGGGAGATAAAACCACACTATATGCCTGATGCTGAAGAAATCAGCATTGGAGTCATTGTTGAATCAAGCACCGGAAAGATCCTGGGTGCGCAGGCTGTGGGGAAGCAAGGCGCTGCATGGAGAATTAATTTGTTTGCTCTTGCCATACACGGCGGCATGACCGTCTATGATATTATGGATGCCGAGCTTGCTTACAATCCTCCTGTTTCGCAGATGTATGATCCGGTATCACAGGTTGCGGAAATAGCTTTTAAAAGGCTTAGATTACCTGTAAAAGAATGTAAAAAAATATTTTTTCCTGTTTAATCTCTTTATGAAATCAAAAAATACACTAATACCTGCCCGGCTTAAACCTGGCGATAAGGTCGGAATCGCCGCTCCAGCCAGCCCTTTTGATATGGAGAATTATAATCTTGGTGTTCATGTTTTGGAATCAATGGGCTTATGTGTATCTGTTTTAGATGATATATTTGACAAAAATACATATCTTGCAGGGTCTGATGTTCATAGGGCAAATTTGTTGAATAAGCTTTTTGCAGACAGTTCAATAAAGGCCATTTTTTGTGCAAGAGGAGGATATGGCTCGATAAGAATTCTTCCATTATTGAATTATAACATCATACGGAATAATCCAAAGATTTTTGTTGGATTCAGCGATGTGTCTGCAATTTTATCGGCCATATATACAAAGTGCGGCCTTGTAACATTTCACGGCCCAATGGTAACAACTATGGCTGATGCTTCTCAAAAGACGAAAGAATCAATGATGGCTGCTTTTCTTTCAGACAGTAAGCTTAACATAAAAATAAAAAGCGGCACTGCACTTAGACATGGTTCGGCTTCGGGAATTGTTTCAGGGGGGAATCTTGCCACCTTGTGCCACCTGGCGGGGACTCCTTTTCAGCCCGGTTTTAAAGATCATATTCTTTTTCTTGAAGACAGGGGGGAGGCTGCATATAAAATCGACAGAATGCTGACCCAGATGAAAATGGCTGGATGTTTTGACGGTATTGCCGGCCTTGTTCTTGGCTTTTTTGAAGATTGCGGTAAGATTAAAGAAGTTTTTAGCGTTGTTGATAATATTTTCAAGGATGATGATATTCCTATTCTTGCCGGCCTTGAAGCAGGACATGGGAAAAACAATATTACCATTCCGTTTGGAATTACAGCAACTCTTGATTCTGACAGGAATTTACTTTCATTTCATGAAGTGGCTACAGCATAGATGGTAATGGTTCACAGTTCACAGCTCACAGTTACCAAAAGCCCTAAGTCTCAAATTAATGATTTGATGAGAAAGGGCGTCAAAGACAAGGTATTCCCTGGAGGCGTGCTTCTGGTTTCAAAAAATGATTTGATTGTTTTTTTTGAGGCTTATGGATATGCAAATATATTCTCAAAACGCATAATGACAAAAAACACTGTTTTTGATTTGGCGTCCCTTACAAAACCTCTTGCAACTACACTGGCAGTGATGAAGTTGATTCAGCAGGGAAAGCTGGATCTTGATCAAAATCTTGGAACAGTATTGCCTGAATTTAGAAATACTGATAAGAAACAAATATCTATTAGAAATCTTCTTTGTCATAATTCAGGTCTGCCTGATTATCGACCATATTATATTGAGTTGCTGAAAATTCCGTATAATTTTCGAAAAAATGCTTTAAGGAACTTTCTCATAAATGAACCTCTTATACATCCTGCAGGTAAAAATGTATTATATAGCGATCTTGGATTTATGGTTCTTGAATGGATTGTTGAAAAGGTATCTGGAAGATCTTTAGACTATTTCGTAATTAAAGATATTTACAGGCCACTTGGGCTTGAACATCTTTTTTTTGCGGGCCTTAATTCTGAAAATTATATGGATTGTTTTGCCGCTACAGAACTTTGCCCCTGGCGCAAAATACTTCTAAATGGTTTGGTACACGATGATAATGCCTATGTTGTAGGGGGTATAGCCGGGCATGCCGGTCTTTTCGGGACCGCTATGGATGTGAAGGTTCTCTTGTCTTCACTTGTCTTCACTTTCCATGAACATTCACATGATTTTAAAAAAGAGTTGATAAACAAGTTTTTTGAACGGCAGCAAGGTTCAGACAGGGCACTTGGTTTTGATACGCCATCTTTAACTGATTCGAGCTGTGGCAGTCTTTTTTCTAAAAGGAGTGTAGGCCATCTTGGTTTTACAGGAACATCGTTCTGGATGGATCTCGATCGATCAATTATTGTTATACTTTTAACAAACCGTGTACATCCATCACGCGATAATAATAAGATAAAGAAATTCAGGCCGATATTACACGATACTGTGATGGAAATTATTTTGTAATTGCTCAAACAGTCAGCTATTTTACATTTTATCACCAGCGGACTTGTCTTTTTTATCTTTAGCCGAACTTTTTGAGAAGTTATCTTATTTTGTAAACACTAAAGATTGACTTTTTACGAGTTCATCAATTATAATTTTTAGTTGTAATAACAGGATATTTTTGATAGCGATTTATTATTAAATTAACCGAACAACATATGCGCTAGTGTCCTGTCATCTATGTAGTGTCGCAAATATGGCCGTCATTCCCGAGGAAGCGGGAATTCAGAAGCACCGAAGTGGTCAGAAATGCTTGTCCTCGACCTGATCGGGGAATGGATTCCCGCCTTCGCGGGAATGACGAGTGCCTGATACGATATTTCACGCATGACACGACACTAGTTACAAGCGAGAATGAGGAGCCATGAGTTTATTTTTAGATGGTATTTTAGGTATGTTTTCAAATGATCTTGCCATTGATTTAGGTACGGCAAATACACTCGTTTATGTTAAAGACAAGGGCATTGTGTTAAGTGAACCCTCGGTTGTTGCTGTGCGTACTGATAACAGGTTGAAAAACCGAGTGTTGGCAGTAGGACTTGAGGCGAAAAATATGCTGGGAAGGACGCCAGGACATATAAAAGCCATTCGTCCAATGCGAGATGGCGTTATTGCTGATTTCGAAGTCACTGAGGCAATGCTGCGTCATTTTATTCACAAGGTGCATAACAGGCGGACATTTGTCAGGCCAAGAATTATTGTTGCTGTACCATCGGGAATTACTCAGGTTGAAAAGCGTGCTGTTAAGGAGTCGGCTGAATCAGCGGGAGCCCGTGAGGTGTTTTTAATTGAAGAGCCTATGGCTGCCGCGATAGGAGCGGGACTTCCTATTACAGAACCTATATGTAATATGGTGGTCGATATCGGTGGCGGTACAACTGAAGTTGCTGTGATTTCTCTGGCAGGAATTGTTTACAGCAGGTCTATCAGGGTGGCTGGTGATAAAATGGATGCAGCAATAATACAGTATATCAAAAGAAAATACAATCTGTTGATTGGAGAGAGAACAGCCGAGATTATTAAAACAACAATAGGTAACGCTTTCCCTGACCCCCAGAATCTGGAAACAATTGAGGTCAAGGGGAGAGACCTTGCATCAGGGATACCTAAAATTCTTGCCATTGATTCCGAAGAGATAAGGGTCGCAATTTCTGAGCAGATAGACGCCATAGTTGAAATTGTAAAAATAGCTCTTGAACAAACTCCGCCTGAGCTGGCTGCCGACATAGTTGATAGAGGAATTGTATTAACAGGTGGCGGTGCTCTGTTAAAAAATTTAGACAAGCTTCTGAGGGAGGAGACAAATCTTCCAATAACAATAACTGATGACCCATTATCCACAGTTGCGTTAGGCTCCGGTAAAGTTATTGACAGTATTGAACTACTCAAACAAGTTATGATCATATAGCTTCATGTTTTCGAAAAAAATGGTGATGATAGTTGGTGCGGTTGCTTTGATCGTTGTTAACATCATAATCCTTTCAGTTAACAGTAGCCGATATTCTTCCTATGGGTCCGGGCGGACCGCTATTTTTTTTATTGCTCCTTTTCAGACAAATGTTACCAAATCCGTTCAATTTTTTAAAAATATATGGGGCCATTATTTTTTTCTGGTTTCAGTTGCAAAAGAGAATGATAATCTTAAAAAAGCGATAAACCAGGCCACAGATAAAAACAATAAGTATCGTGAAGTAGAAATTTCCAATTTTAGACTCCGTAACTTATTGAATTTTCGAAAAACTATGACTAATCAGGTCCTTGTCGCCGAAGTTGTCGGCCAGGATCCCTCTCCCTGGTTTAAAACAATAATCATAGATAAAGGCAAATCCGATGGAGTTGAAAAGGGTTTGCCTGTAGTAGTGCCTGAAGGCATTGCAGGGCAGATTATAGATGTCAGTCGCAATTATTCCAAGGTTTTGCTGATTATTGACCAGAATAGTGCTGTAGATGCTTTAGTCCAGAGAACCAGGGCCAGAGGCCTTATCAAAGGCCAATCAGATGGAAGATGTCTTTCCAGATATGTATTAAGAAAGCATGATGTTAAAGTTGGAGACACAGTTGTTTCTTCAGGTTTAGATGGCGTTTTTCCTAAAGGGCTACGTGTTGGTTGTGTTACGGAAATTGTCAAGCGTAATTCAGGTATATTTCAAGAAGTAACGGTTATGCCTTATGTAGATTTTGAAAAACTTGAAGAAGTTTTAGTAGTATTGGATTCTCCAAAACATGATTTTGTGAGTAAGCAATGACGTATTGTTTTTATATCTGCGTCTGTCTCTGCCTTGTAATTTTTCAGACAACAATTATACCCCACATCCCTTTATTCAATAATTTTTATGACCTTTTAATCCCCTTTATTATTTATCTCGGTCTGTTCCGCCCTGCCCGTGAAGGCATCCTTTTTATACTTGCGCTGGGATTTTTAATGGATAATCTTTCAGGAGGGCCTTTTGGCCTGTATTTAACAACATATTTCTGGCTGTTTATAGTTGTTAAGTCAGTTATTCGATATTTACATGCACGCAATAATATTTTGTTGCTGTTTATTGTTGCTGCCGGCGTATTGATGGAGAATATCATATTTATTGCCGGTGTTTCTATGTCAGATCCGGATTCGCAGTTTTTCGCAAATACTATAAGGCCTGTTATTTTTTTTCAAATTCTATGGGCAGGATGTACCGGCTTCTTTTTTATAACATTTTTAAATCAGATTCATAAGAAATTGGAAAAATGGTTTAATGGACTGATTGCTGAAAAAAGCTAAAATCATAGGGATTGAGGGATTGAGGGATTGAGGGATTGAGGGATTGAGGGATTGAGGGATTGAAGGATTGAGGG
>JAUWQK010000222.1 GCA_030611115.1 Deltaproteobacteria bacterium | reverse complement strand
GTATTGCTAATAATCCTCAGCTTCCCATAAAATCGATATGGGTGTATCCTTTGGTTAAAAATTTTCGCAAACAACTTTGCAAATAATTTAACCGGAAACTTGCTCATATTTTAGCATTGCCAGAACTTATTGAGAAGTTACGCTTTTCGGGTGTTATAGGTTTGACCAAAGCAAGCATTTGCTTCAATAATTGGATATCATGTTCAATATGTTCCTTTAAGATTTCAATTTCAAAATCATCTACATTATATTTTCCAGAAACCTTCCTTAGTGCATCCATCAAATCTTGTTCTTCTGCTTGATTTGGTTCATATAAAATAGCCCGCGCGTCATCCCCTGCCGGGACAAAACCCTGAGCCAATGCTTCTCTGAAGCGCTGGTGTAATAGAAGCAGTTTTTTTACTGTTTGCTTAAAAGCATATACACTTGATTCAAACCTTTTAAACAAAAGAACACGAATTAAGCCACGCAAATTAATCCCAGCGCGTTTCAAACTGCTGTAAGGTTCTTTTCTTTTCATTTCTTTTTTAACATAATGCCATAGTCCATAACGCGCATACGTTAATTCTTTTTCTATTGTCTTTTTTGGTTTTCCTTTTCTGGATTTACCAAGATAATTTCTCAAGTCTTGATATAGACCCTGATAAGTATCTTCAATGCTGTATTCAATGGTTTTTAACACACGATTGGGAAAAAACTGATGCTTTCCTCCAACGAGCACATATGCGCGTTTATGCCCGTTTTCGTACTGCCAGAATTTTGATGGATCAATTGGCTGGTGAGTCTTTGAGTCAAAACCATACCATCTCAGGATATGATTGCGGGTCCGTCGAACAAGAATATTTGATAACAAATCCGGAAGTTTTTTCTCGCCCTTTTCAATAAGTTTAAAATATCTTTTCAAGTCCGGAGGATCAACAGGCAGGTCTGTTTTGTCATCCTGATGAAAAAGTTTTATTTGATAATAAAGATCCCATGCGCTTTTATTGCGAGGCGTTCCAGTTAAAAAACAGCAGCGTTTGCCGGCTACTGCAAGAAAATTCTGAACTACTTTGTATCTTTGTGTATCCTGATGTCTTAAGTTGTGGCTTTCATCAATCAAAACAAAGTTTCTGTCCTTGTACTTTACATCATCCAAAAGAAATGTATAAGAACCATTTTCTCCTTCTTTAAGATACCCCATGGATAATACACGCGCATTAAGTTGATATAATTCATTATAACGCTCCCACATATCGACCAGTGCCGGGGGGCATATAATAAGTGATCTCGCATGTTCCGTCCGTTCAAAATGTTTAATAATCGCAGAGCCTATATAACTTTTACCAAGCCCTACAACGTCAGCCACAAAAGCCCCGCCATAGTCACGTATCATTTGGACTGTTTGTTTTACAGCAGCTCTTTGAAAATCAGCCAGACGATTGGTAATTTCATCATCCCACAAAACTTCATTTTCTTCTCCGCTTTCCAGCCTGTCATTAACCAAAGTATATAAAGTTTTCATATAAATATCATAAGGACGAACTTCAGCAACGGCCTAGGACTGCTTGATCTCATCCATCAGTGTTGCATCAAAATCTTTTGCCTCATCCCATAGCTGGTTAAACCATTTTGACAGTTCAGCATGATTGTCGTTTCCTTGCACAACAACATTAAGCTCTGTATTATGACTTATTCCGGAAAGAGAAAGGTTGCTTGAGCCAACAATCCCGATTCCCTTTTCATACCTTCCATCCTCTTGATAATTAAAAATATATGCCTTGGCATGTAAACGTCCTTTGGTGTAAACACGAACCTTGAGACGCTTTTCTTCAATCATTTCAACTATAGTCTTGAGCAAGATTTCGCCATCATCTGTCTGATCCATCAGTTCAACAGAACCCCGTATATTATCCGCAGTTTCAGAGGACATCCTTTTAGTTTCGGCACGCTTGGGATATGCTTGGGCTTCAGCGGCATCTGCAACGAGTTCCAGGCGCCTGTAACCTTCCGCAAGCTGTTCCAGGGTTTCCCGATTTGTGGTATTGCCGATAAGCAAACGCAACTCTTTTACTTTTGATAAATTGTCAGCTATGCCGGTAAAACCGGATAGAAAAAAATAGCCGACTGCAAATTTAGCAGACTCAGAAGATGAAAGAATTTGATTGATATGATCAACAAGCTTTTCATTTCTGTTGTCGATAATGTCGTGGGTAGGCATTTATATTTATTCCTTTGATTTAATATACCTAATCTCATTGGGTTAAGGCTTTTTGCTTTATTAAGGCGCGCCTCATAAAGATTAATTATTGCTTCGTATACTGCTTCTCCTTCGTCTTGAGTAAGTTTGAGGTAATCAAAAATAACGGAATCTAATTCTTTTCGATCAGCTTGACTAACTTCTATATCAATATTCTCAATGCTTCTGTTTAGCATGCTTTCATTAAATTGAGTTAATATTTCAGTGTTTGAAGGTATGAGAAAGTTCTTCACTTCGTAAACTGGTGTCTTTAAAGCCCCCTGTCCAAGTGATGAAAAACCTGACAACAGTTTCCATAGCAATAATATTGAAGAATTTAGAGTCAAACAAAGCTCCTTGGTTGGTTTATGTGATATTATCCCATAAAATTTATCACTTTCGTAAACCCTATCTGAATTTATATACACTCTAAAAAAGGGTGTTGAAAAGTACTCATTATTTTTATCTGTTTAAGCTAATATTTTAATAGGTTAGGTTGATTACTATGCTTAAATGCAATTTTTAGTAGTAATCAATGATAATAGTCTGAATATATTACAAAACAACGGATTGTAAGGTAGTACTTTTCAACACCCTTTAAAAGATGCAAACATTATTTCAAC
>JAUWQK010000259.1 GCA_030611115.1 Deltaproteobacteria bacterium | reverse complement strand
ACATGTTCCATCTGTTCCGGTTGTGATAATCCTTCGATACCTTCAAATTTCAAAATATTTCGTTTCCTGAATGCCTGTTCGAGAAGTTCGGTCTTTCCCACCCGTCGTCTGCCATAAACGACAACTATCGAAGCCTCGCCACTGTTGCTGATTTCGGACAGCTTCTCCAGTTCATGGTTTCTTCCAACAAAATTTTTGTTAAATTTTATTGTTTTGGGTTTCATTTGATTATTTTTTCTTGATATCATAATAAGTTATCTTGTATTTATAGAAATAATCAGTTTACAATGGATGAAAACAATTTTTTATAGTTTGTTATTTTTTAGCCATTTAGTCAATAATTTTTCTCTTTTGGCTATGATCATCATATAAAATACAGCCAATTAAGCAACTATTTATACGATTTGGCTTGATCTAAAAACTTTCTATTTCAATATTTTTGGGATTTGAGACCCGCCCGTCTCGCCTGAGCACGAGCATCTTAAACAGGAGCATCTTGCTTGTTATGGAAGTGCAATGGCGGGCAGGTCGAACAAATGCGGCGTTAGCAAAAAGGTCTTTTGCGTCAGCCCCAAAAACGTGAATGCCGAAATCGGCTGTGTGGTCTATTGTCTCGTATTTCATTTAGTCCAGTGTCGCAATAATTTCGCCTGTTCGTTCAGTATTATATCCACCTAATGCTTCAACCCGCTTTTTGAATTTTGCTGTGTTTATGGTTTCAAGCAGAATCCGGATATTTTTTGACTCGAAATGTTCTTTTGGAATTACAAGATCGTACTGTTCTGTGACAACAGGTATAAAATTCAGATTAAGCGCTTTTGCAGCAGCATAAATTCCCAAACCCACATCTGCTGCTCCGCTGAGCACCGCAACCGCCACAGACATGTGAGTATATTCCTCATTTTCATATCCCCTTATTGCTCTGGGTTCAATGCCTAACTGTTGCAAACTGTAATCAAGAAGTATCCTTGTTCCCGAGCCGGCCTGTCTGTTTATGAACACAATATCGTCCCGGCCAAGATCTTCTATTCCTTTTATTTTTTTGGGATTGCCGGGAGGTACAATCAACCCCTGGTCCCTGAATACAAAATTGACAAGCTTTATGCTGATATTGGGCAGATATTTTTTTATGTATGATATGTTATAAGAGCCGTTTTCAGTGTCTAAAAGATGTGAGCCGGCCAGGTGGCACACTCCCTTTTTTATCGCCATCAATCCGCCCATACTGCCGACGTTGCTTGAAGAAAGTGTAATGCTGCTGTGTTTTGACCTTATCTGATCGGCCAGGGTGTCAAGTGAGTTGTCATGACTTCCAACTGCGACAATTGTATTTTTTATAAAAGACAAGGGGCGCAGGAGTTCTGCATCGACATTTTCATAAGTATTTAATCCTTCTATATGATTTGGAATCCGAATAATCCCATCAGCTCTGGTTAAGGTGGTTATGCAGCCCGCACCTCTTGGCAAAGGAGTTGCCACAATCCTGTCACCAACAACGCCAAGCTTTACGCGCAGAAATTCTTCCACTCCAAGCTTTGATGCAATTTTTCGTGTAAGTTCTACCCGTACTTTTTTTCGTTCATTATCCGGTTGTTCGAGCATCCTGCAAATCAAAGGTTTAACAAATTGTTCAAATGCCACGATTGATGATACCTGATATCCCGGCATGCCAAATACAGGCTTGTTATTTACTGAGCCTATTATTACCGGTTTCCCGGGCATTATTGTTACACCATGGACATGTACTTCGCCCAGATCGCTGATTATGTTTTTTGCATAATCTTCTGATCCGGCGGATGATCCTCCCATAATAAGAACAATGTCAAAGTCGCTGTTTATGGCGTCATGAACAGCCGCCTTTATTTTTTTCATGTCATCTTTGATTATCTCATGCCTTATAAAAGAACCGCCGCAGGATTCAATAAGTTTGCCCAAGACAAACGAATTTGTTTCAAGAGCCTGACCTGGCTTAATGTCTTCAATTACAGCATTTTGCCAGTCAACAAGTTCTGATCCTGTCGGAATAATAAGCACCTTTGGTTTTTTCTTTACTAAAACTGAAAATATGCCTCCGGATAACAGCGCCCCCAAACAATAGGGGGTAATAACATGGTTTTGTGGGAACAACAGTT
>JAUWQK010000117.1 GCA_030611115.1 Deltaproteobacteria bacterium | reverse complement strand
AAACAGAAAATATAATTTTTTTAGACCGAAAGACCTTCCAATATTTAAAAAAGCATACGATTACATAATGATAAAAAAGATGAAAGACAGTGAAGCTTTCAGAAAAATATATGAAGAACTGAACAAATAAGACAAAATCTTCTGATAAGGAAATGTCTCAACTTCAATTGGAAAATCATGATATTTTGCCTAATTGGAATTACACGATTCGGCCAACAAAAATGTGAAGTTATTTATTGTTGACCCCCTAAAGGGCAATATCTGATATTTTTAGATTCCGATACTATCCTGCCGCCGGATCTTCTGCAAACCGCATTGTTTAATCTATCAACCGGAATGTGCTGTGGCGGCGGAGTTGTTGTTGCTACAGACAAAACACTAAGACCATTTGCTCAAAAATTTGTAGATTTCTGGAACTGGTTATCTATAAAGTTTGGCCTGGCTGCCGGATGTTTCATCTATTGTCTTAAAGAAAGTTTCGAGGCAACAGGAGGATTTAGCGAGCTGGTCTATGCCGGTGAGGAAATTTTTTTCTCTCACTCTCTTAAGTCATGGGGCAAAAAAAGAGGGCTTGATTTCCGTATTATTTTGAAACCACCTGCAATAACATCTATCCGAAAGATCGAATGGTTTACTATATATCAAATGACGATCAGAATTTTGTTTATACTTGTTTTCCCCTTTGCAATTCGTTTTAGAATCTT
Source organism: Deltaproteobacteria bacterium (assembly GCA_030611115.1). The sequence continues at coordinate 4,496 of JAUWQK010000117.1, read as the reverse complement.
TTGTTCCCCCTGGTACTACAGACCCAAAGAATAGGCCCTGTTATTGAATATCGAAATTCGGCGGTTCAAAACGAAATGGCGCTTGTTAAGTGTTTTTGAATTTGATATTTAGTCGGAAATTAGATATTAAAGGAAAAAATGACATCGCTTGCCTGATCTAACAATCTTCTTACTTTTTCATGAAAAATACACGATGGAAATCAAGAAATAATATTTGGATAGCTAATATCGTTGATTTATTTCTTAACATTTAAATTGTTAGGCGCCAAATGTGTAACATAAGAGAAGCAAACACCAAATGACTAAACAGCCATTTTCATCCAATAGTGTAATAAATACCTACATTGCCACAGAAGATTCGCTTTACGATTTTTTAAGGAATGTCCCATATTGTCCGGAACATAAAGATGTATGGTCTCCTACTCTCGTTACTATTTTATTGGAAAGCTGCAGTCAGCTTGATTCTTTATGGCAATATGAATCCAGAAAATCTCCCTATGTTCCAAAGAGAAGATTGAGCATAAACGACTATTTTAGTTACTATGGGGAAGATCTCGGAGATAAGTGGTTGATATTTTACGGCGAAACCCCAGAAATTATCAAGCCATATTCTATGTGGTCACAAGCTTCTCAATACATTCCCCAACAATACCCAAAACATGAACTTGAATGGTGGAAGGCATATAACAAATTGAAGCATAACAGGTTCATCAATCGATCTGAGGCAAAGCTGCAATTTGTAATTAATGCACTTGCGGGCTTATTTTTAGTCATTCTAAGATCCGAGTCTTGCAGAAATGCCATTGCTCAAGCTGGTTGGATGTTTGGCGATGGTCATAACATTCAAGCTCATTTAGGTGAGGATTCACCATCTGGCAAGGATAAATTCATAACAGCGGAATCTAAGCTTTTTACATATGCTGTCGGGTGGGGTAAGGAAATATTATTGCCAGGAAGGATAGATTGGCAAGGGACATGTAGCCTTCGGTTTCGGCATTGGATTGATCAGTATTCCTGATAGCCAAGATCAAGGGCTGCCCAACAAGACGGTTGCACCTGATCGCAGGGGCCGGGCCGTTCCGAAAGTATTGAGGCTATTGAACTTCTTTGCATTTAATAAACTTATGGGAGTCCCTGCGCCAGGTGAACCGCATTAGCCATTACAAGACGAGAAAGGAGATGTATTCATGAAAACATACAGCAAGACGAATTCATCCAGGCTTTTAATCGCTTCGATATTTATCCTGCTACTACTAAGTGCCTGTGCTACCGGTCCACCTACACGTGAAGAGCTTTCGTCAGCAGACTATGGTTCTCCAATTTCGCAACAGAATGCAGAAGCACAGGCAAAACAGTTTCTGCGACGACACCTAAAAGATCCAGATTCGGCCATTTATGAATGGAATCCAGTATATAGAGGCTGGATGAGAGACGCTCCGATTCATGGCGGTGGCTTGAGGTTTGGTTACATACTTTATGGAAATGTAAATGCCAAGAACAGTTTCGGTGGCTACACAGGTTTAAAGCCTTACAATTTTGTCTTTTACGACGGCAATATTATAAGTGTTTACGCCCAGAAAGAGTTACGCGGATCATACGGGAGTACTCCCTATATGGGAAAAATATATTAGGCAATACGAGATAGCAACAGCTTCAACTCGGGCTGGCTTGCCCAGAGCGAAGCGGCGGGAAAGCCAGCCGGTTAAGCTGAGCTGATTAGCGTTCAATAAAAAAGAGCAAAACGAAACAAATGGTCCCTTTAAAAATATTTGAAAACGGCAGCATTCACGAATTAAACACAGATGATTTCAGGGATGGTGTCATTGAGTTATGTGAAAAACATAGAGAGGAAAGCAGAGCTCTTGCATTCGCATTTTTAATATATGATTTCTGCAATCCGCAAACAATTAAAGTATTAGAGGATGCTGATTATTGGAATGCCTTAGATTCAATTTCAGGCAAGTTTCTAAGTATCTATTATATCTATTCCCACGAAAAAAATTTTGCAGAAGATTTGGCGGCTGCCAATGATTTTGAAAGAAGAGGGATGCATCCAATAAATGCGGGGATTCCTTTTAGTAATTTGCTGCCAATGCTCAAAAAATATTTAGCCTTAGACAACAATGTTAAACTACCATCTATTTTATTTTTTCAAGTAGAAGGAAAACTAATCTCAGATTATTTTCTCATTGAATTATCTGAAGAAAGCATTGAAAAAAGCTTTATTGAATTAAAAGATTATATCTTGGCAGCAGTAGAACGTCTGAAAATGATTGACCCAGAAAATTACGGGAATTTCCAGCCAATTTTTGATTCCCTTAAACAGGGGGTGGAATCAACGAGATTTAGGAAGGTTTTATTTAGAAATGTCCAAAAATTCCCTGTCCAGTTATTGCTTAGTTGGTTAATAGGAAAAGCATAAATACGCTAACGAATCGTTGGAGAATCGACGGGAAAACCCTGCGGGTTTCCCGCGTCTCAGCTTCAACGAGCTTTTAAAGTATGAGTGATGAATTGATACTTTTTGTGGAAAAGGCTCATCGCCTTGAAACAAGCGCCTTCTGGAGTTGGGTTAGCAGTAAGAAAGGAGCGCCTGATATAGAACGGATAATTGAAGGTGATTGGCTGGCACATGACGGTCTGAGCGCTGATGCTTTGGATGCGTTTTGTTTAAATTTACGGTTCCTGATTCAAGATCGGGATGGGTTTTCAATTCGAAATATTCGCAGTATTTCCGACAAGTGGCCAGAAAACTGTACATCACTTCAACATGAAATCAAAATAGCAACTGAAAAACTTAATACTGAGTTAAATAAGTCGTCTATTGTGCAGATATTTGAAAATAAAAAAACATCAAATCGTTATTTATTTGATATTGTATTTTATGGTGGCATCACTCATTCAAACCCTGACAAGCGCCATTTGTTTAAAAAAATTACGCGTTCTGGACTTTTCTCATTTTTTGTCTTTCAGGCATTTACCGAAGTGCTTTTTCATTATAGAAACTGCATTCAAAAAATAGCTTTTAATATTGTGAAGTATCTAGAAATTATGGTGCATGATCGTGGCTAAAGCTAACAATGCGCTCCTCTTGCCGAGATAAATCCGAATCGTTGCGGGAAATGGTGTCAAACAGGATCGGTGTCAAAACTTTGAATAGTGAATAAGGATTGTTTGCTTATAAATTCAGCATGTTTGCCGAACCATCTGTTGCACTTGACCGCAGAAGCCGAGCGCAATATATTTGAAGGGAGAATGAGGATAAAAATGGAGCCTAAAAAAATCGCTGAGGAGATAAAATCCTTACCAGTAGAGGCGCAGAGAGAAGTCATTGACTTTGTGGCTTTCCTGAAAACGCGTTATCCAGCCTGGCGTACTATCAGGAAAGATAGGCAGACCAAATTAACTAATGAGCCTTTCATAGGGATGTGGCGAGGGCGTGAAGACATGCGGGACAGCGTTGCTTGGGTGAATGCTTGGTGTCAAACCTTGATTATTGTATTTAGTTTTTTATAAATCCTTTTGATCCTACAAAGGGGAAAAATGGTGTTTGAAATTGGGTCTTATTCCCCGAAAAGAAATGAATTCAAAGATAATGATTTGGTATGCTATTGCTTTGAATATACGAAAAAAGATATTGAAAAAGATTATCTGGATAACGGCCGCTCAACGATTTTTGAAAGAATTATATTAGAAAAGAAGGCCGGACAATGTGACTGTACTCAGAAAAATCCTAAAGGACGCTGATGCCTGGCTGATGTCCGCCAGGTGGTGGACAGAATTGCAAAGAAAAATTAGATCTTGTAGATCTACCACTGGAATATGAATAAAGAGGATGCGAACCAGTCATTTCAGTTGGACGGTCAGGGTAATGCCGCCGAGGTTTTTGCATAGTTTTGTGTTAACGTAGCTTCTGCATAGATCTTCTCACCCTGCCCGCCCCTGAATTTATTATTCGCCTTCAAACAAAAAAAGCCGTATTGCGCCACGCAATTATAGGTTGCAATTTGCTATTTTTTGTAATATCGTTATCTGGAATAATAATATAGGAGGTAACTGTAATGACAACCGCAGTAAGAATTACAGACGATTTGGTTCGGGACGCAAAGATATTTAGTAAAATCGATAGTCGGTCGTTAACGGGCCAGATTGAACATTGGGCACGAATTGGAAAATGCGCTGAAGAAAATACTGATTTAACCTATAGTCTGATTAAAGATATCCTTATCGGTCTTGCAGAGCTGGAACAAGGTGAATCATCAGAGTACAAATTTGGATAATCGCCAATGAAAATTCTTCAGTCCAGATCATTTGAACGAAAAGTTAAAAAATTCGGCAAACAAGAAAAAAAGGCACTAGACAAACAGATTCTAAAAATTGCCGAAAATCCATCTGTTGGAGCGGAAAAAAAAGGCGACCTTCGTGGAGTATATGTTCATAAATTCAAAATTAAAAACACTCAATATTTACTTTCCTATCGCTTTGTCGGAGCTGAT
>JAUWQK010000264.1 GCA_030611115.1 Deltaproteobacteria bacterium | reverse complement strand
AAACCGCAGTAATAGCGAGCTATTTCGAGGACTTTTGCGAATTAAGATCGGTTAAAGATATGGTAAAGTTGGGATGCAAAAATGCCAAGTTATTTTTGATCGAGCTCTTACTTTGGGGTCTGTTATTTTGCAGCCAACCATTAAATTAATTATAGTATGTTTACTATTACATAATCAACTGCTATAAACAAGCTCTTGCAACAAAGAGAAGAAAAATCAAACCTTTTACAAAATTACAATTTTACAGTTATTTGCTGAAGAGTCACAAGGATTTAAAGAAGTTGTTTTATGGTAATCTATTCGTGTCCTTGTGCCTTGGTGGCTGAAAGATATTTATAACTTTATGCCTCTTATCGTAAATGAAATATTTTATAGCATCCAGGGGGAATCTTTATTTAGCGGCAGGCCGTGTGTTTTTGTACGCCTTACAGGATGTAACCTTCGATGCTCTTACTGCGATACTCGCTATGCTTATGAAAAAGGCGCCGAATTGGAAATTGACCAAATTTTAAAGCAGGTTGATTTATTCAATTGTCCACTTGTGGAAATAACCGGGGGAGAACCTTTGATTCAATCCGAAACACCGTTTTTAATACACAGCTTTCTTGAAAAAGGGTATGAAGTTATGATTGAGACAAATGGAAGCCTTGATATTTCTATTATTGATGAGAAATGCATTAAGATTGTTGATATGAAGTGTCCATCAAGCATGGAAAGTGACAAAAACGATCTTGAAAACCTGAAAAGAATGAACAGGAAAGATCAGGTGAAGTTTGTAATAGGAAACCGCAAAGATTACGAGTATGCAAAGAAAATGAAAGAGACGATACCTGAGAGTTTTCCAGGTCATCATATTCTGTTTTCTCCTGTTTCAGGAGAAATCGTTCCTTCTCAACTCGCAAATTGGATACTTAAAGATAAACTTGAGGTCAGGTTTCATCTCCAGTTGCATAATATCATATGGCCGGATGGAGAAATAAAGCTGGGAGTCTTGGAAGCAAGGAAGTTGCTATGCAAAAGTAAACACACTCATGACTAATGCTAAAAAAGCCGTTATACTTTCAAGCGGAGGGCTTGATTCTACTACTGTTATGGCTATTGCAAAAAGTGAGGGTTATATTGTCTATAGTCTCACTTTTTCATATGGCCAGCGCCATTTTGTTGAGCTTGAATCTGCTGGAAAAGTTGCTGAAATAATCGGTGTTGAAAAACACCTTGTTCTAAATTTGGATCTTAATAAAATCGGAGGATCAGCTCTGACAGACAGTATAGATGTTCCAAAAAACATGAATGAAAAGGGCATTTCTGCCGATATACCTGTTACTTATGTTCCGGCAAGGAATACTATTTTTCTGTCGTACGCTCTTGCATGGGCTGAAGTTATAAAGTCGTCAGATATATTTATAGGTGTAAATGCTATTGATTACAGCGGATACCCGGACTGCAGGCCGGAATATATCGAAGCATTCGAAAAGATGGCTAATCTTGCAACAAAGGCTGGTGTTGAAGGTTTAACAAAAATAAAGATAAACACACCGCTTCTTAATATGTCGAAAGCCCGGATAATTAAAAAGGGTATTGAACTCGGCGTAGATTATTCTTTGACACATAGCTGCTACGATCCCAATCCCGAAGGCTTCGCATGTGGCCGGTGTGACAGCTGCATTTTGAGAAAAAATGGTTTTACAGAAGCAGGTGTTGAAGATCCGACAAAATACTTTTGATGGCGTCGTAAAATGTCCCATCTACTGCGTTGCAGCGGTTTTTCAGAAACTCGGCAGTCTACATGTATTGCCTCGTCCCTGAAAAATCACTGCGCCTTTTTATCCCGCTGTTTTTTAGCGGGGGCATATGATCCGCGGCGGACTACTTAGCACCCCAAGGGCATTTCCTGCGGGCACCATCGGTGATATTTTTTACGAGTTAATCATTATTGATGAATTCGTTAAAGGTGTGA
>JAUWQK010000034.1 GCA_030611115.1 Deltaproteobacteria bacterium | reverse complement strand
ACCTCCTCTGGGGGTGGTAATTTGACTTATTAACCAGCCAGAAATGGATCCCTATAATGATTATAAGTATTGCAAGTGGAAAAGGCGGAACCGGCAAAACAACTGTTGCTACGAATTTGGCTATGGCAATTGGCTCTGATGTTCAACTGCTGGACTGTGATGTGGAAGAACCAAATAGCCACCTTTTTATTAATCCGGTATTTGAAAAAACTATCACAGTCACAACACCTGTTCCGGAGGTAGATGAAAAAAAATGCAACCTCTGTGGAAAATGCGACGAAATATGTCAATTCAAAGCTATAATCGTGATCGCCGATACTACAGTTATGACATTTCCTGAGCTATGCCACAGTTGCGGAGGTTGCGAAAAGGTTTGTCCGGAAAACGCTATAAAAGAGACAAGCCGTGAACTGGGTATCATACAGAAGGGCTACCGTAACGGCATAGAGTTTGTCCATGGAAAGTTAAGGGTGGGCGAAGCCATGTCTCCTCCGTTAATCGTAAAGGTTCGTTCCTTTACCAAGCCGGACAAATTCACCATTATAGATGCTCCGCCTGGTACATCATGTCCGGTTATAGCATCCATGAAGGACACTGATTTTATTCTTCTTGTCACCGAGCCCACGCCATTTGGTCTGCATGATTTAAAATTAGCCGTTGGCGCAGTTAAAATGTTAAATATACCATGTGGGCTGGTAATTAACCGTTCAGATGTAGGAGATAATAAAGTTAAGGCGTTTGCAAAAAAGGAGGGCATCCCGGTTCTTTTGGAAATACCTTTTGACAGAAATATAGCAGAGGCATACTCAAGAGGTGATATGATCGTTGAAAAACTCCCTGGATTTAAAGAAACATTTTTAACTTTATATGATAATATCAAGAAAATAGCGAATTAACTTGCAAAAATGTCGAAGGACGGCAAAGTAAAAAGCTTCAGTTTCAAGGCACGCAAATCCTGAGGAGAGAGGCGTACTTATAGCTACGCCGCAATGACGAAGGATGCAGCGCAACGCAGAAAATGGACTTTTTACGAAGCCGGTAATTTAAATGAAAGAATTGATAATTATAAGCGGCAAGGGCGGAACCGGTAAAACCAGTTTAATGGCTGCCTTTGCGTATCTTGCAGAAAACAAGGTGCTTTGCGATGCAGATGTTGATGCAGCCGATCTCCACCTTGTTACAGCTCCGGATATCCTGGAAAAACATGATTTTCAGGGCGGCAATACGGCCATTATAAACAAAGATAAATGCACGGAATGCGGTCTCTGCATTGATTTATGCAGATGGGGGGCCATAAGCGAAACTTTCGAGGTTAATTCAATTGAATGTGAAGGTTGCGGCGTATGCGTTTATTTCTGTCCTGAAAAAGCAATAGACTTTCCTCTGAATACTTGCGGAGAGTGGTATATTTCTGATACGCGTTTCGGCCCACTGGTACATGCAAGGCTTGGTATAGCTGAAGAAAATTCAGGCAGGCTTGTATCGCTTGTAAGAAATGAAGCCAAAAAACTTGCAGAAGAAAAGGGGCTTGATCTAATTCTTACTGACGGCCCTCCTGGAATAGGCTGTCCGGTAATTGCTTCCATAGGCGGAGCCGACGCTGTACTTATTGTTACAGAACCCAGTGTGTCCGGGAAACACGATATGCAGCGGGTCGTCCAACTGGCCAATCACTTCAAGGTGCCGGCTTTTCTATGTGTCAATAAATTTGATCTCAATAAAGACATTACTGATAAAATAGAAAAATTCGCGAAAGAAAAAGGTTTGACCTGTTTAGGACATATACCTTTTGATCAAATTTTTACAAAAGCCATGGTCCAGGGACAAACGATATTTGAATATGATTCAGGCTCTGCGGCTGGTCAGGCTATACGAAAGATCTGGGGAAGTCTTTTAACACACCTTCGGTGCGGACATGAGTGCCTAAAGTGAGCTAAAGTATATTAAAGTGCCTAAAGTTAAGGAATTCTGCCATCTTATACCTGCCGACAGACATGTTCCTTAAGCCATCAATTCACGAAAGGGGCAAACTCCTGTAACTTTGGGTTATCAATTAGCACGCCGAAGGCGTACCTCAACTTTAGGCATTTTAGGCACTAAATTCTTAGCCTGTGTCTAAGATATGTATACCTCTTCTGTGTTTTATTGTTATTTATTCCGATTGCCAGTGCCTTCCTGGTACCAACCATCACGACAAGTCTTCTGCCTCTGGTAACAGCCGTATAGATAAGGTTGCGCTGCAATAGCATATAGTGCTGAATAAGTATGGGTATTACTACGGCTGGATATTCGGAGCCCTGAGATTTATGTACTGAAACAGCATATGCCAGAACGATTTCATCTAAATCGGCAAATTCATAGACGACTTCCCGGCCGTCAAAAGAAATAACAAGCGCCTGTTCATCTGCAATTATCTTTGTAATCTTTCCTATATCACCATTAAAGACCTCTTTGTCATAATTATTTTTGATCTGCATAACTTTATCATTAACTCTAAATCCTCTATCCCCTCTAATAATAATATTTTCACCAGGGTTTAGAGCTTCCTGCAATTTTTTGTTGAGATTGCCGGCACCTGCCACACCTCTATGCATGGGAGTCAAAACCTGGATATCTTCAACAGGATCAAAATTAAACCGCCGGGGTATGCGCTCCCTTGTCAGTTCCAGTATAATTTCAAGTACCTTTTCCGGGTCTTCCTGCTGGATAAAATAAAAATCATTTGCGCGATCAGATGGATCAGGTGTTTTAAAAGATGGGATAATTCCGTCGTTTATCTTATGAGCATTGACAATAATCCGGCTGCCTTTGGCCTGGCGAAAGATCTCGTTAAGCTTGACCACAGATACAGATCCGGATTCAATAATATCATTTAGAATAGATCCAGCCCCGACAGAAGGCAACTGATTAACATCACCCACAAGAATAAAGGTAGCCTTGGGGGGGACGGCCTTTAACATGTGGTGCATCAGAATCGTGTCAATCATAGATGCTTCATCAACTATCAAAAGGTCGCAATCAAGCGGTTTTTTCTCGTTTTTCTGAAATCCGCCTTTTTGAAAACTGAATTCAAGGAGCCGGTGAATTGTCCTGGCTTCATGGCCCGTGGTCTCGCTCATGCGTTTTGCGGCCCTGCCTGTGGGCGCAGCAAGCATTATTTTAAGCTTCAGCCTTGAAAAAATCTTAATAATCGCATTTATAATTGTTGTCTTGCCTGTGCCCGGCCCGCCGGTAATTACAACTACCTTGTTTTCAACAGAACATCTTAATGCTTCAAGCTGTTTTTCCGCCAGGGTAATAGAAAGCTGTTTTTGAACCCATTCTACTGCTCGATCCAAATCAATATTGCGGAAAGATTTTGGCGCTCCAATCAGGATTTTCAGCCGGAAAGCAATACTGGTTTCGCAAACATAATATTTTTTCAGATAAACTGCCTTATTGTTTTCTCTGAACTCCTCAATTTTATCATTCAGGTCCTCGATAATTATTTTCTTATCAACAGCAACTCTACCTATCGCTTTAGCAACAACTTCTCTGTCAACCTGAAGAATTTCCCGGCATTTTTCTAAAAGAAGCTCATAAGGATAATAAACATGTCCTTCATCAGCCATCTTATGGAGAACATATTGTATCCCTGCTTCAGCTCTTAACGTGGAATCTTTTGAGAATCCAAGTTTTTCAGCAATTCCGTCTGCAATCACGAAACCAATACCGAAGATATCTGCTGCAAGCCGATATGGATTCTCCTGGACCACGGCTATTGACTGGTTTCCATATTGCTTGAATATCTTTGTTGCATAACCTGAACTTACGCCGTGTGTTTGCAGAAACAGCATTACATCCCGGATTTCTTTCTGCTCATCCCAGGCCGTCCTGATCATTTCTATCCGCTTCTTTCCAATACCATCTACCTGAGCTAATTTCTCAATTTCATTTTCTATTATGTCCAGCGAATTTTTTCCGAATTTCTTTACGATTCGGCCCGCCATTACAGGGCCTATGCCCTTTATAAGCCCGGAACCAAGATATCTCTGGATTCCATAAACTGTTGCAGGTACGGATGTTTTATAACTCACAAGCTTGAACTGTTCACCATATTTGGGGTGAGTAGTCCACTCCCCCTGCATTTTTATGATCTCTCCGGGCATTGGAGACATAAGATTTCCAACCACTGTTACCAGATCTCTCCGGCCGGGCACTTTAACCCTTGCGATTGTAAATCCGTTTTCTTCATTAGAATAAGTTATTCGTTCAATCTGACCGGTAAGATTATTAAGCATAGATTCTTGCAACTACTCAGGTTGTCAGGTTCACGGTTCACGGTTCACGGTTCACGGTTGGTTGGCCTTGATCTCTTCATATTTCTTGATAGTTGATAAAGCTAAAATTAATGCATAATCAATATACAATATTTTTATAATTGATGATATACAAATCGTAACTACTCGGGTTCAGGGTTCAAGGTTAGAAAGCGATAAAAATTGAACGAGGCAGCCAACCGTGAACCGTGAACCCTTGAACCCAACACCCTGAGTAGTTACTATAAATCATGAATAATAAAATTAATGGACTCGTAAAAAGGAGACATTTTGGTAATTGTTGACGGATCTGCTGGCGAAGGTGGCGGTCAAATATTAAGGACATCTCTGGCCTTATCTTTATGTTTAGGCATCCCTTTTAAAATAACAAATATTCGTGCGCACAGGAAAAAACCCGGGCTCAGGCCACAGCACCTTGTGTGCGTAAATGCTGCTGCCCAAATCGGCAAAGCCAAAGTTCAAGGAGCAAAACAGGGGCATCAGGAATTGACATTTATTCCTGCGGACATAGCCCCAGGCAATTATCGCTTTGACATAGGCACAGCAGGAAGCACAACCCTTGTGCTGCAAACCATACTTCCTGCTTTGATGATAGCAAAAGGGCCATCGACATTAATACTCGAGGGAGGCACGCATAACCCTTTTGCGCCCCCTTTTGACTTTATACAGCGGGTCTTCATTCCCGTGATTAACAGCATGGGGCCGAAAATCAATGCCCAACTGGAACGTCCAGGGTACTATCCCAAAGGAGGCGGCAGACTGAATATAACAATCCAGCCTGCTGACAAACTTCGGACATTTCATATCAATAAGCGTGGGGAAATTAGTGAATATCGCGCTAAGGCCGTTGTTGCCGGTCTGCCGCGTCATATTGCCGAAAGGGAACTCGGAGTAATTGAACAAAAGCTGGGATGGAATAAAGGATGTCTCCAAGTTATTGAACAACCTGCCGACATGGGGCCCGGCAACATAGTCTGCATTGAAATTAAAAGCAAACATATTACAGAAATATTTACCGGTTTTGGCAAAAAAGGCGTGAGGGCGGAAGATGTGGCAAAAATTGCCGCCAATGCAGCCATTCGCTATCTGGAAGCCGGAGTCCCTGTCGGCAAATATCTGGCGGATCAGCTCTTATTGCCTTTAGCGCTGTCAGAAGGCGGATCTTACACAACGCTAAAGCCTACTCTGCATACAAGGACAAATTCCGATGTAATTAAGCTTTTTTTGGATATTAATATAAATATAAATCAAACCAGCGAAGATGTCTGGAGCATTTCTACTTCATTCTAATTTTAGCCTCGGTTTTTTCCGGTCGCTTTTTAAGATGCTTATATCTATGCACCGCGGTTTTCGCTAATCGGGAAAGCAAACGAGGCAAATCCGAGTCATTCCAAACAGACTTAAATTCATTGGAAGAAACAAGCTGTTTGCTCAAAAGATAATATGGCTCTTTGCTTGGCATTAATGCTACGTCTTCATATTCAAAGCCAAATTTTTCAGGTAAAATACTTTCTAATAATTCTTGGACAGTATAGACAAAAAACTTTTTTACATCCTCGGTAGATTCCGCCTGACTAATTTTTTGTCGGAAGTTGGGAAGAACTTTTTGTTCATACTTGGAAAAAGAAATTTGTTTTGACATGTTGGACCTCCTGATTAGATATAAAGTTTTTTTATTTTATTATCTTCTCACCCAGTCGGGAGTTATTATCTCTTCTTTGGAATAACCTGGCGAAAGATATGCTTTTATGTCAATTACCGGTGTTTCATCAAACGCATCAATGGTATCAACTTTAATAAAATTTTCTTCAATCGATAAAATTTTGCATGTCGAAAAAGCAATAAGATTGGGCCTAACAGAAGAATGGGTGGCAAACACACCGGTTATAGGATTTGATTCTTTCCCTCTGGGATGTACACGAAGGATATTTCTTTTAGAAGGGGTGTCATTTTTATGAAGCCAGTAAAACACCTGTATATGTGAAAATTGATCCAGGCCTAAAAGCGCATCAATATATTTATCATAAATTTTTATAACTGAATTTCCATTCTGTTTTATAATAATGCCTACCGGAAAAATTTGAAAGGAATCTTTCATTCTTCACCCTTACTCCTAAAAATTCATAACACAAATTAAAAATAGAAAGAAGTTGAAATAATTTTTCTGTGATTTTATATTACCTAAGTTGAGCACCCCCTATTTCCTATCAATACTATAGGGGTTAAGGACTAAATAAATTTTGAAAGGATTTTTTATTTATGCGTGTATTATTCTGGTTTTGCAATAATTTTAACTGGACTCCGGCCATAAAAACCCTTGAAAATGCTCCGGATGCCAAACCTGCTGAAAACGATAATACTGTAGTGGCTTTCATTCACATAGAACCCAGGGATGTTGAAGACGGCAGCTCTGCTGAGACAAAGCTGGTAAAAAACTCAAAGTGGCTGGCCCGCAAATGGGAAACAGAAAATATCGTTCTTCATTCTTTCACGCATCTGGGAGAAGAAAAGGCTGAAGCAATAAAGGCGCAGGAATTATTAGACCGTACACGGGAACGGCTGGAAAAAGCAGGCTATTCTATTGTTCAAACACCCTATGGTTATTTTTTGGATCTTGAGATAAAAGCTCCCGGTCATCCTTTGGCAAGAATTTACAAGGAATTTTAGCCCGCCAAACTCCCACATCCGCTTGAGCCAGTTGATGGGGAGTCTGTAAGCGTTCACGGAAATCTCAACCCGTCACACTGGAAGCTTCAGCGGATAGTAACACCTCGGCCCCGGAGGTAGTCCTTTAACTCGCCAATCCCAATGATCCCAAAATGAAACATCGAAGCGGCAAGCAAAACTGTAGCGCCCGCTTGGACCGCCTCATAGAAATGCTCCAGTTTCCCTGCGCCACCGGAGGCCACCACGTCGGCCGAGACCACTTCCTTGATGGCCCTGATCACCGGCAGATCATAACCGGTCTGCGCGCCGTCGCCTGCTTTGCTGGTAGGCAAAATAACCGGAATACCGTAGCCGTCAATACGCTTTGCCCATTCGACAGCATCCGAGCCGGTGGCTGTCCGTCCCCCATCGATATAGACTTCATAGCCTGAGGGCATGGCCTCGTTCTGATCCACGTCAATGGCTACCGTCACCTTATCGGCGCCGAGCGCTTTGACCAGTTCTGCGACCAGTTCAGGCTTCCGAAAGGCGGCGCTGCTGGTCGACACCTTGTTTGCGCCGGCGTTTAACACCAGCTCTGCCGATTTCACATCAGAAATCCCTCCGCCAACGGTAAATGGCACCGTCGTGACTTCGGCTACGCGTTTGACTATGTCGAGCATGGTGGCTCTACCTTCCACTGTAGCCGTGATATCCAGCAGCGCCAGTTCGTCTGCGCCATTATCACAATACGCTCGTGCGCATTCGACCGGATCACCTGCGTCTCGGATGTCCACAAAGTGGACGCCCTTGACAACGCGTCCGTTCTGCATGTCCAAACACGGCATTATTCGAATTGGTTGGTCCATTATATAACTCCTCCTTACCTTAATTCACCCAACCCAGGCTGAGCGATTTTGAAAGATTTATTTTTCTAATTCATAACCGCGTTCAGCAAGGCGGTCTTTGAGAATCTCCTTTAATCTATTGTCTTTATACTCATAAAATTTCTTTTCTACATCCGGATAATCCGCTATAGCATTTTTGAAGTTCAGGAATGGCTTCTTTCGCTCAAGTACATCAAACATACGACTTCTTATTTCATCTGATTCCTCTAATGCAGCAAAATCCTGCATTATCTCATAGCCTTCATGACTTGTAATTGGTTCAATGTAAAAATATCTGTCTTCATTCTCCACATCTTCATGGCTAATATCATCAACATCCGGCGATATAACTTTTCCTTCGAATAAATCAATATAATGTGAACCCGCAAACACGGAACTATCTTCCATGTAATAAAGAATAGGATCTATAAAGAGCTTAATCTTTTTCATCTCTCACCATCCTTCCAGCGTAGATATTATAAGATAGCACCTCCCGCATTCCCCTCATATGCAGGAAAACGTTAAAGTCGGTGCTAAAGCTTTAATATTAGGAGTTTCTGGGGACTTCAAAATCCGAAATCCGAAACTCGAAACTCGAAACAATATCTAATTTCGAATATCAAATGACCAAAACATTTCAGACAGTTATCCAATATCTGCACGTTTAGAATTTTTGATTTTGGTCATTCGTATTTGTTTCGGATTTCGTGTTTCGTGCTTCGAATTTATAGAAAATCCCATAAGTAAACAATTCTCGTTAAGTCAGCAGGTTATCAGCTTAAATGACGTAGCCCCGTCATGACCCTTCATTCCTTTTGTTTGAAGATGAAAATGCGTTAATAGCTTCTGATATTTTTTCAGAAGATCCAAGGACAAAAAGCACATCGTTGGATTGAAGGACCATGTCTGCACCCGGGTTGGCCAATATCTGTGAATCCCGTCGTATTGCCACTGCAGAAATCCCATAACGCCCTCTTAACTCGATCTGAGCAAGGGTTTTCCCAATCAGCAGTGATCCTTGCGAGATCCGAAACGTGCTGATTTCGACATCATGAAGGTGTAGTTTTAAATCGGAAAAAGATGCCGACACCCTGGAAAGGCTTCGAAACATCTTATAACCATCTGCTCGCACCTCAGTGACCAGCCTCTCGATTTCATCTCTGGGTATAAGATATTTAGCCAAAACCCTCGTAAAGATCTCCATTGATGTCTCAAATTCTTCCGGAATAACCTCGTTGGCTCCTAATTCATACAGAGGTTTCATCTCCTGGAAATAACGTGTCCGTACAATCAAATGAACCTTTTGATTAAGTCTCCGAATGATTTCGGTAATTCTACGGGTTGCCGCGGGATCATTAATAGCAGTTACAACAATTCTGGCATCTTTGATGTTTGCGCGCTGAAGTACGACCTCCTGAGTTGAATCACCATAATAAATCGGCTCGCCCTTTGCCTGTTCGCTCTTTACTGTTTCCGGGTTCATTTCAATGACTGCGTAGGGAATACCTGACAGCCGTGCGGCTCGTGCTACATTTCTACCATTGACTCCGAAGCCGATTATAATGAGGTGGTCTTTTTTACTCTTAACCTTTATCTCCGGAATAGGATAAAAGCCCGATATTAACCTTTTTGGCAGCGGCAACAGCAGGATAATATCAGCTATGCGT
>JAUWQK010000010.1 GCA_030611115.1 Deltaproteobacteria bacterium | reverse complement strand
ATCCAAATATTATTTTTTGATTTGCATCGTATCTAAATTAAGCGATTTTTCCTTTAATATCTAATTTCCGGCTAAATATCAAATTCAAAAATACTTAACAAGCGCCATTTCGTTTTGAATCGCAGAATTTCGATATTCAATAACAAGCCCTATTCTTTGGGTCTGTAGTACCAGGGGGGAACAAAAGATTCTAAAACGAATTGCAAAGGGGAAAACAAGTATAAACAAAATTCTGATCGTCATTTGATATATAGTAAACCATTCGATCTTTCGGATGGATGTTATAACAGGTGGAGTCAAAATAATACGGAAATCAAGCCCTCTTTTTCTGCCCCATGACTTAAGAGAGTGAGAGAGAAAAATTTCCTCACCGGCATAGACCAGTTCACTGAAACCTCCTGCGCCCCCAAAGCCTTCCCTGAGACAATAGATGAAACATCCGGCAGCCAGGCCGAACTTTATAGATAACCAGTTCCAGAAATCTACAAATTTTTGAGCAAATGGTCTTAATGTTTTGTCTGTAGCAAGAACAACTCCGCCGCCACAGCACATTCCGGTTGATAAATTAAACAATGCGGTTTGCAGAAGATCCGGCGGCAGGATAGTATCGGCATCTAAAAATATCAGATATTGTCCTTTAGCGATCTTTGCACCGGCATTCCGCGCGCGGGAAATCCGGTTAACAGGCTCATATATTACACGGGCACCGTTCTCTTTAGCTATTTGTGCGGTATTATACGTAGAATTATTGTCAACGACGATAATCTCTCCATTGGCTTCAACTGCTTCCATAGCTTTCTTAAGGAAATTTAGAGTGTCTGGAAGCCATTTTTCCTCGTTATAAGCAGGAATTATTACTGAATAAGAAATAGTCATATCGTAATAGCTCACCACGGATTTTCACTTGAATTACACTGAATTATCAAAATACCCTTTCGAAGATTTTTAGCAATTAGCCTTTAGCTTAAAAAATCAAACAGATAATACATTCAGCTAAAACCTAACAGCTAATGGCTAATAGCTTTTTTTGCAAATCTTCACATCGGTAAATAAGTTAAAACTATTGCCGGCATTAAAAAAAATACTTTTCGGACAGGCACTAGTTATGCATCATTTTATGACTTGTTCATGAGAAATTCAGGTTAACGGGGATTGCAAGTTAATGTCAACTATGTTAATTTGTAACTACTCATGTGGATAGACTGAAGGCTGAAGACTGTTAGGGAAAAGCGCATTTTGAAGCCATGTTTGGTGCAAGAATCAGATATTTTCGCCAAACTACGGCAATCGTGCTCTTCTGATCCCCTTCAGCCTTCAGTCTAAATAGCTTCAGCCTGACTACGTGAGTAGTTACGTTAATTTTAGTTTTTAATTTTTTCCGAGCAATTTCAAAAGGAGATATGTGTGCATAAAGTTTTATTCCTTCCTCACAATAAAGAAATAAGGGTTAAGGATGGAGAAAGCCTTATCCGTGCTGCCATGGAAGCGGGAGTACATATTAATGCCTCGTGCGGCGGGGAAGGTGTTTGTGGAAAGTGCCGCGTCATCATTGAAAAAGGTAAAGTTGACGGAGGAATATCCGAGAAATTAAACGAAGATGATATTTCCAAAGGATACCGCCAGGCCTGCTTGAGCACCATAATAAGCGATATAGTTGTCCGTGTTCCCATAGAATCAGAGATAGATGCCGGCGTGCTTAATATGCAGAGCACCCCGCGGCGGGCTGCCCTTATAAAGGAAATAAATCTGGAGGATTTAAAAGAAAAAGGTCTTTTCATACCTCCTGTAGAAAAAAAATACCTTGAACTTGCTGAGCCGACCGCACAGAACAACAGACCGGATGTAACCAGAATAGTCAGCCATCTCAGGAAAAATTATAATAAGCACCATCTGGAAATTGAGCTTTCTGTTATTCGAAAAGTACCGGACGTAATAAGAGAAGATGATTTTAAATTTACTGTGACAATAGCTAATCCTGTCCGGGAAAGCGGCCTTATGCGTATTATAAACATTCAGCCCGGTAATACCACTGACAGGAATTTTGCAATTGCCATGGATATAGGCACTACAACAATATATGGTCAGTTGATTGATCTTAAAACAGGCAGTGTCCTGTCAAGTTATGGCGATTTTAATGGACAGATAAGCTATGGCGAAGATGTTATAAGCAGAATTGTGTATGCCGAAAAACCAGGAGGACTGGAAAAGCTTCACGACGTTGTTATGCAATCTATTAACAAGATAATAGACCGAATAATAAAGCAGGCCGATGTTGATACTGACGATATTTCAACTATAACGCTGGCCGGCAACACAACCATGACCCAGCTCTTACTGAAGGTGAATCCCAGGTATATAAGACGTTCGCCATATGTTCCAGCCACAGCTTTATATCCGCCGATAAAAGCGGCTGATATGGGAATAAATTTAAGTGACCATGTTACAGCACTGGTTTATCCTAATGTCTCAAGCTATGTAGGTGGAGATATTGTAGCCGGCATCATGGGATCGAGGATGTACCTTTCTGAGGAAATCACTCTTTACATGGATATAGGGACTAATGCGGAAATCGTTATCGGCAACAAAGATTGGCTTGCCTGCGCTGCCTGTTCCGCGGGTCCGGCATTTGAAGGCGGCGGCATCAAATTTGGAATGCGTGCCACAACAGGAGCTATCGAAGATTTTTCCATAGATCCTTTTACCCTGGAGCCCATGAACATAACTATTGGGAATGTCAGGCCAAAAGGCATCTGCGGTTCAGGGCTTATCAATATAGTGGCAACTATATTTGAAATGGGTATTATTGACAATCTTGGTAAATTCAACCACGAACTTGATACAAATCGTATACGTAAGGTTGATGGAATATATGAATATGTACTTGCGTTCGCTCATTTAACCCGGATAGATAGAGATATTGTTCTCACAGAGCCGGATATAAATAACCTTATACGGGCAAAGGGCGCCATGTACAGCGGATGTATGACTCTTCTTGAAGAGGTGGGTCTCAGTATTAATAATATTGACCGTATTATTCTGTCCGGAGGTTTTGGAAGCTTTGTGGATTTGGAAAAGGCCATGATCATAGGACTGTTGCCTGAAATAGATCCTGATAAAGTTACTTTTATCGGAAACGGATCGCTCATGGGGGCAAAAATAAGTTCGCTCACAAACCGCATCAGAAAAGATGTGGTAGAGGTGACAAGAAAAATGACAAACTTCGAGCTTTCGGAAACTGCCTCTTTTATGAACAATTACGTGGCCTCTCTCTTTTTACCTTACACGGATATAAGTCTTTTCCCAAAACTAAAAGCGCGCCTTGAAGCTCGCAAGAAAGGAGAAGGGTTTGAAGATAAAGTCAAAAGCCCTTGAAGTAAATATAGCCGACTATCATATTGATGTCGCCATAGATGCCAAATATTCGGTCCTTCAGGAAGTCATGTCCAGGTATTATGGACTTATGGATGGATTGAATACTTTTCTTGAAGAGCTTTCTCATCCCTACAGGAATTGGAAATTTATTATACAGGAAGCAAGAAATTACTCTCTGGACTATTTCTATCTTTTAAAAAACCATCCAAAAGGCCACGAAGCTGCAGCTCTTTTTGTAAATATTTTTACGACCGCAATTAAATCAAGTGACGAAAAAGACACAAAAGCCGACGGCGCTGACAATTTGCTGCTCTTTCTGCAGAAAATTATTAAAGACTCCGGCCCGGATATCAAAAGATTTATGCCGGTAATCAATGACTCATTTGATCACATCAGGAATTACAATGATGAAATCTTCTTCCTTTTTATTAAAAGTTTCTATCAGATTAAAAAGCCGGCCAAAGACCTTTTAACATATTCATCTGAAATAAATATAAACTATAAACCAATCAATCTACTTTTATTAAAATATTTTAAGCACTCATATTCATACTGGCTGAGTGAGGAAGACCCTCATGTCTGGTTTGAAAAACAAGCGGATTTAATTGATCAGGGCTTGAATTTAAAAGAAATTTTTAATGGAATATCCCATAACCGGATTAAACAATGGAATCTCGATCTGGATGCTATTGCCCTGGAAAAAGAAATTGATTCTGAAGAACTTTTAAAAAGCCTTCTGCAAATGCCGGGATACAAAGAAATTGTTGAAATATACAGGCAAATTCCTCACAAGCTTCTTCAAGAAGGAATCAAGGCCTGCGAAGGAAATAGATGGAAGCTTTTGTTCCTTTTCCATATTATGAATACCTCAGGACTGTCTATGATACATGAGGAAGCTTTAAGGGATATAAACAGAACTGTAAGCTGGCTTATAGAACATGAGAAGTACTATAATATAGACAAACTTATTGATAAAACTTTTTCTATTTTAAAAACTCGAACAAGCAAGTTTCCCGCCGTAGTTCTGAACTGCGTGCTGAATATGGGTAAAGGTGTCTACAAAACAGATGAAATTGATCTGGTTAATCTTTTTATTGATTCAACAATCGATCTGGGCTTTCAAGCTCCAATGATAGAAGGCGTTGGAAACGACTGGCAAATAAAAGTCAACACCACTCATATCAGCAATATAAGAACCTGGTTAGAGCTGATCGAGCTTAACCCGAAATGGTCGGCGAATCTTCTTTCCTGCCTTATGATCCATCTTTCTATCAGCGGTGTATTTATCAAAGATACCGATCTGTTCCCAAGAGATATTACAAAATTCTTAAATAGCGATATTGAACCGGTATATAATCTTGCCAAACAGTTGATGAGGCTGTTTCCGGTGTATTTTAATGATATTGGCGCTGAAGGAAAACTGAGAGACATTTCTACTGATATCGACGATATAATCGGCAGAAAAGATGTGCTTGTCCATTTTCTGCGAAAACAAAGCCATGTTGAAAGCAACAACCTGATAATCAGCTTTATGGAAGCTGTCCTTAATTTCTGGAAGACCAGAGAAAAAAGCCTTCTTGAGCCATTTGTCCCGCCAAGCATTTATAGCCAAATCACCACTAAAGGGCCATATGTTGACGGTGTTCACCTTGCAATGACAAGACTTGAGCAAAAAGGCCTGAACCTGCCTGCTGACCTCATTACCATCAAAGATGAAAAAATAAAGGAATTTTTTGCAGATATTAAAGAAGTGCCGCAAGTAGATCTGGAAAGGCTGAAACTCGCAATATCTTTTTATAAACTTTTAAACCAGAAATACAATCTCGATTTTATTGAAATGGATCATTATATTGCGCGGCTTAAAGTCGAAGCCTTCCCGGATTTGGACAGGCTGAAAAAAGCTCTGGCTGAACCAAGGCTCAAGAAAAAACTTTCCATGCTGATCGATTATATTGAATTGTTAAAAAATCTGATTCTGTCACATAAGTCATATGAAGCCAGAGAAGATATTTATAAAAAAAGACATATCACGGTAGATATACCATCAATGTATGGATACTACCATGAATTGAAATTTGATGCACTTGGTCTTACTTTTCGAATAGAATCTCTGGTGAATGTTCTTTTTGAAGAACTTATTCAAAATATTGACCTCAGCCTTATAACAAGAGCCGCATTTTACCAGATTTACGACCGCTTGATTTTGTTTGACAAGGCATTGAAAGTAAATGGAATTTCTTCAGTTGAAATGGAACGTCAGATAGAATTTCTATCCCATTCACTTGCAACAAGAGGATTTACTTTTACTCAGTACGTCGATATATTTAAAGGATTTGCCAGAGCGGTAAAAAATATAATAAATGACTATTTTAACAACATCCACGAAGAAAATTTAACAAGAGTTTTAAATCAGGTGTCAATCGACCAGATACTACCCAAATACCTCCCAAAGGAAGGCATGGCCGACCATGAAAAGCTGAAACACAGAATATCTGAAATCTTTTTGCGAGACAGAACATCTCTTGCGCTTGGACTTAGACAGTTAGACGTTTTTTTAACTAAAATATTAAACACCCTCTTCCAGCAATCTGACAAACTACCCAAAGATAAAGTTCACCTGCTGCTTAACTATGATCCCCAAAGGGCTATGACCTCCATAGTTGACAAAAAAAGCAGGCTTTTCGGAATAATTCATCTCGGCAACAAAGGTCTTAACATAATTAAGATGAAAAATTATGGCATGCCTGTTCCTCCTGGTTTTATAATTACTACAGAAGTATTTCGTTGCAGAGAAATAGTTGACAGCTATCCGCCGGCTAAACAGAATTTTAGAGAACAGGTCGCTAAAAATATATCTGCACTGGAAAAGCTCAACGGCAAATCCTTTGGAGATCCGGCCAACCCTTTGCTTCTTTCAATTAGAAGCGGTTCTTCCATATCTCAGCCCGGCATGCTGGATACTTTTCTCAATGTCGGGATCAATGAAGAAATAGTAGAGGGAATTGCCGCCCGAACCGGAAATGCCTGGTTTGCATGGGACAATTATCGCAGATTTCTTCAGTGCTACGGGATGTCATTTGATATTGAAAGAAATGCGTTTGATGCAATCATAAGTGAATTCAAAAAAAGATCAGGATTACCTTATAAAAGAGAGTTTACCGGCGAACAGATGAGAGAGATTGCGCTGACCTATAAAAAAATTATAAACGATGCCAAAATTTATATTATAGAAGATCCTTTAGAGCAATTGCACCTGACCATCAAAAAAATCTTTGGTTCATGGGATTCATCAAAAGCAAGAACTTACCGTAAAATTATGGGTATATCAGATGACTGGGGTACTGCCGTCACCGTTCAGGAAATGGTTTTTGGAAATCTTTCCAGTTCATCCGGCAGCGGAGTAATCTTTACACATAATCCCAGATGGTCCGGCGACAGCCTGAGATTGTGGGGTGACTTTACCCTTGGAAACCAGGGAGAAGATGTGGTTTCAGGACTTGTTAAAACTTTACCTATCTCTATTAACCAGCAGGAAATAGAAATGAGGGAGACCGACATAACACTTGAAACACATTTCCCCGATATTTATAAGGCTTTAAAAGAGTTGGCCAATGAACTAATCTATAAAAAAGGCTGGACTCCGCAGGAAATAGAGTTTACTTTTGAAGGTCCTTCAATAAAAGATTTGTACCTGCTTCAAACCAGGGACATGGCAATGAGAGAAAGAAAAAAGGTACTAACTTTTGACCCTGAAGAAATAAATAAGGCAAAATATCTGGGCCGTGGTATCGGGGTAAGCGGAGGAGCAATGAACGGCAGGGTAGTCTTCACTCTGGAAGATATTAATAAATGGAAAAAATCTGAACCAGAAACATCTTTGATTCTTGTTAGAGGAGATACCGTCCCTGATGATATCAGGGAAATTTTTGCGGCTGATGGTCTTGTGACGGCACGTGGAGGTTTAACTTCCCATGCGGCAGTTGTTGCTCACAGGTTAGGGAAAACATGCGTTATCGGTTCAGGCAATCTAATATGTAATGAAAAAGAAAAAAATTGCCGCTTTAATCAGGTGTTTTTAAAATCAGGGGATTATATAAGTATCGAGGGGCGGGAAGGTTCAGTTTATCAAGGTAAAATAAAAGTGAAGTAAAATTAGAACCATGCCCGAAAATTAATATAATAGGAAGGAGCAAGATGGGGATGAAACTTGGCGTAAATGGATTTGGAAGAATCGGAAAACTTACTGTATGGCATAATGTAGCCAGAAAATACTTTGATGAAATTATAATTAATATCGGACGGGAGGCCGGCACATCCATTGAGGATATTGCCCATTATGCAGGCAGAGATTCAAATTACGGTCTGCTGCACGGCTTTCTTTATGGCCAAAAAGCTGAGCCTGTTATTCATGATCTGGACGAAAAAAACGGCAGCATGACAATTGACGGTATAAGGGTTAAATTTTTAAGGACTTCCCGGAATCCGCTTGAACTCGGCTGGAAAGATCATGGCGTTAATCTGGTAGTTGACACAACAGGGCAATTTCTCGATCCAACCCTTTCTCCAGACCATCCTAAAGGTGCTTTAAGGGGACATTTTGAGTCAGGAGCAGAGAAAGTTATAGTCTCAGCTCCATTTAAGATAACGGATAAAAGCAAAAAAATGCCGGAAGACGCTGTAACAACAGTAATGGGAATCAATGATAATGACTATGATCCCAGACGACATAAAGCGATTTCAAATGCATCCTGTACTACTACTTGTCTGGCTCATATGATGAAACCTATTCTCAACTTTTTTGGCCATAAAAAAATTCTTTCTGCCTCAATGGCGACCGTTCATGCAGTCACGGGGTCACAGGAAGTTCTTGATCGTCTGCCAAAAACAGGGACAACCGATCTGAGAAAAAACAGAAGCGTAATGAATAATATCATACTAACCACAACAGGAGCAGCCAATACACTCAGGCTGGTTATTCCTGAAATGGAACAAGTTGGGTTCATTGCTGAATCTGTAAGAATTCCAACTTCAACGGGTTCTCTTATTATTCTGGTAATCAATCTTCAGGAGGAACTATCCGGAGAACCGATAAGAAGAAAATTAATAAACAACATGTATATGCAGGCAGCGGCTGAAGATCCAAACGGATATCTGCACTATACGGACATACAGAATGTCTCTGGCGATATTATAGGGATACCGATTGCAGCAACAATAATAGAAGGCCATGAAACTCATACCAGCACTGCTGATGTTAAAATAGATTTGAAAAAAGTATCCGGATTAGACAAAAAAGTTATTTCTTCATTAAATGACACAATCATAAGAATTCCCGTAACTCAGTGCGTCATATACGGCTGGTACGATAATGAAATGGGAAGCTATGTTAACATGCTTGGTGACAGGACTGTTTCGGTGGCAGAAAATATGTAGGTAATCGTTTACGGTTTACAGTTATCGGTTCACGGTTGAAAAAATAGAAGATAGAGGAGAATCCGAGGGGGAGGAAGCGAAAGAAAGAGTATTTGGGGGAAACCGTGAACTGTGAACCGACAACCGTGAACGGCTATGTATCTTAGATTCTATCCACCTTCAGCCTATTGCTAAGTCTGACAAATTCTTCAACGCTGAGGGTTTCTGCACGTCGGGTTGGATCTATGCCTGCATTTTCCAGCACATGCCTGGATGTTTCAGCAGCGATATGAAGCTCGCTGCCTGCAAGAGCATTTTTAAGATTTTTTCTTCTCTGCCCGAATGCGGCTTTTATTACTCTATAAAGAAACTCTTCATCATCTGAATATTTCAGGTTGTCTTTAAAAGTTATCTCAAGAACCTCGGAATCAACTTTTGGTCTTGGGAAAAATTGAGATGCCTTAATATCTGCGACTTTCTTTATTTTCGCACAATAATTGAGCATAACGGTAAGTCTTCCGTATTCTTTGCAACCCGGCTTTGCCGTAGTACGTTGAGCAAGTTCTTTCTGAAACATAAGGATTGCGCGGCTTACAGCATTTCTGGATTTTATAAGTTTAACAAGAACCTGGGAAGAAATATTGTACGGCAGATTTCCTAAAACCAGTATTTTAGGATTGGCTTCTTCGGCAAATTCCTCAATATTAACTTTCAGGATATCTTTCTCAATTAAAATAACATTAAAAAGGCTGTTTAAAGTAAGTTCTGTTTTTAACAAAGAGATTATCTTATGATCCTTCTCAACTGCATAAACCTTTTTTGCTATCCGGGCAACAGGGACTGTAAGGGCTCCCAAGCCGGCCCCTATCTCTAAAACAACATCTTCCGGCTTGACCCTGCAACGATTCACAAGCATTTCCGAGGTGGCAGGATTTTCCAGAAAATGTTGGCCCAACTGCTTCCTGGCATGCATTTGCCAGGCGGCAAGTAGTACTCTGGGTGATGTCATATTGAAGATTTTTTTCGCAATCTGAGTTTAATAAATATTCTGCGGGTTATAAAATAGGCCGCTATGGCAGGGAGAATGCCAAGAATAATCCCGCCTGTAATCATAGCAATAGTAACATCCGCTCCCAGTTTTAACAGCTCTAAAATCGACTCATATTCTGTACTAAAAGGAGCTGAATTACCAAGAATAGACACCCCAACATCGTAGCTGCCCTTGTAAAAAAAGGGTATAGTAACAGGATTGCTGAACCATACACCAATTGCGGCGGCGGCTTTGCTCCCCCGTAAAATAAATGCCAGACTTAGAGCAATAACCGTATGAAAAGGAATGGTGGGAGTTACACTGATAAATACTCCTATAGCCATTCCAAGAGCAACATAATGTGGATCACCATTAAGCTGTTTAAATCTGGCTATAAACTGACGGATTTTTTCTCTAAGATTCATTCGATTTTACCATGTCTGACGGCATATTAAATCATTACCTGCAATACCGAATAGTTGCAAAAATTACTCTAAAAGTAAGTCTGAAAAGTTAATTATGCAGTCAAAGAAATCTTCTTCCCGTACTTTGTTTGACAGGTCGCCTTCGTAAATCAATACAGGTCTTATTGACAGCATACCGGGAAACGGAATGCGAGATATTTTTTCGTACACTTCGGCAATTATATTTTTTTCTATTTTTCTTTTGAATTTGATTTCACAAACATACACGGTATACTTTGTTCTGATCAACAGGTCAACCTGACACGCTTTTTGAGTTGCGGAACTATTCTGAAAATATGGAGTGGCAGAGAGTACTGAATTGGGATTTATCGAAAGTAGTTTAAAAATTGTCGGCGGGTTGCTGAGAACAAGATTCTCAAACTGGAATCCCATAATGGTTTCCCAATTCGTCAAATCTTCAATGCTGATATCTTTATAAGCGCCGATCTTTATTCTCTCTGCAAAGGGTTCTATATATTTAAGGTAAAAACGAAGATAGTTGTCTTTCAACCGGAAACGGGCACTGCGTGTTTCTTTACCGGTCTTTATAGAGTATACCTTGTCTTTGGAAATGAATCCTGATTCAACAAGATCATTCAGATATCTGGTCATATTTCCGCTTTTGCTGATAGCAATTACAGAACTGATTTCCGTAAGAGTTTTCGCACCGGTGACTAATGATTTTACTATTTCTTTATAGGTTGCGGCCCTACGGTCAAACACATCATTAAAAATACGATCAAATTCATTGAATAATATGCCTTCTTTATAAAAACAGAGACGCTTAATGTTTTCTTCTGCTGAAAGTGCAGGGTTGATCTCTTCTAAATATCTGGGAACACCACCGGTAATTGATAGTATTTTTAATTTTTCTGTTGCAGAAATCCTTGCTGCCCTGCCTCGCCAGAACATGTTGCAGTAATGTAATGGTAGCTCTGCCGGTGTCAATTCCAGCGAGATACGGCCCATGAAACCGGTATTATTTAAAACATTATCATCAATCCAGGAAGAAACAGAACCGCACACTATAAGGATCAAATTGGGACATTTTTTGAATTTGGTATCCCAGACTATCTTTAATTGAGCAGAAAAACTACGGTCTCTATCTGCCATCCAGGATATTTCATCGAGCAAAATAACAGTTTTTTTATTCTTTTTTATGGACATTGCCATAAACAAAAAGATCTGCTGCCAACTTTCCGGTTGAAAACGCGGCATATTTGTCTGAAAGCACATCTGTTCAACGAAAATGTCCATCTGTTTCCGGTTGGTTATAGATTTATCAGGAACAGCGCCCTGAAATTCCAGAAATACATCTGCTGTTTTGCCAAATTGCTGAATTAATGTGCTTTTACCAATCCGCCTTCTGCCTTTACATACAACAAATGCAGCATGTTTTTTTATCCACAACTCATTTAATAATGATAATTCATGTTCCCTGCCAACAAACATTAGCCCCTCCAAATATAAACATATTTTGTCACCAATATAACAAACATAGATTTTGGTGTCAAGTAAAGGTCGCAATTAAAATGTCACTAAAACAATAAATATACATTTTGGTGATACGATACAATAACAGTTTTATTAACACTAAATCGGTTTTTTTGTTGTTTAGTGACACTGTAAATTCAATCAGAAATTGTCCCGCTTTAAGTTGGTAGCCTTGAATTGTAAGTGGTATTGTTTGCTGTATCCTCATTCGCTGAGTTTCCAGTTAATAAGCTTTGGCAAGACATCAATAAACAACTCTAAATCTTCAGATTCCCTTTCCCTTAAAAATTCGATTAATTTCTCAAGTTTGTCTTTCTTCTTGTTTAACGGATAATGCGGTTCGCCGGAAAAAAGATGCCGCATAGGAATGTCCAACGCATTAGTTATTTGGGACAACTTGAGTATGGTGATCGCCCTCTCCCCTCTTTCAACCGCCCCATAATAAGATAGATCCATTCCGGCTATCCCTGACAGTGATTCCTGGCTATACCCACTTTCTTTTCTGGCTCTTTTTAAATTTTGACCAAACCATTTTAAAAATGATTTTTTATAGGCAATATCCATCTTTTTCGTCCTTGATCATGCAAATAGACCTTATCCTCAAGGAGTGCCATAGGATATAGACACTTTTTATGTTGACTTTAAGGACTATATCCCTTATTATTTTTTATAAACTTAAAAAATGATTCTTGCATCACGGCTATATTAAGCATGGCTTATATCGAACTATCGACGAACTCATCAAAAACTTATTACAAATGCCTCAAAGGATAAAAGAGAAGAATAATGGGCGCAAAGATACTCGG
>JAUWQK010000173.1 GCA_030611115.1 Deltaproteobacteria bacterium | reverse complement strand
AATCTAACCAATATCAATAGATATCGGCCTGAAAATGTCTGGCCATAAAGAAAATAACAATCACGATAAGTTATAGAAAAAGCATGAGGATCATCATAAATGACCTCTTCAACTTCCCAGATTTCTATATTATATTTTTTTAAAAGCTTTTCGCTTACACCGGATGATATCGTTGCTTCACATTGAAAAACCTTCCCTCGACCCATATTAGCCTCCAATAGTATCTGATAATATCTTAGAGTATCCGGTAGTATCTGTCAACAAGAATTAGAACGCAATCTCAATCTTACTTTTATCCATCATAATGCAGTAACCTGTGTTCGGGCGTATCACTTTTGGAAAAAAATGGGGTTATGTCTACGTTTGATCCTTAGGGCTCGCGCAGGTAAGCGCAGACTCCGAAAATAACTTCACATTTTAAGCGCCGATGCATCCCGCATGACTGCGTTGCGAAAGCTCGGAATATGCTTGATATTTCTGCGCTTTCGCGCCTTGCCAGCCGGGCGCCTCAACA
This sequence comes from Deltaproteobacteria bacterium, assembly GCA_030611115.1. The sequence goes on along the minus strand of JAUWQK010000173.1, from coordinate 3,451 downwards.
CTTAAAATTGCTAATTTAATTTTACGCGAACCCTTAGTTCTGACTCTACTCATTTTCTATAACGCGGGCTACCGGGTTCGAGATTGAGTTATGAATTATGAGTTATACCGCTTTTCATAAATATGTTCCGAAATATGGAATTGCGGTATATGTGGTTGTAGAAAAAACGTTTAGATAACGGACCGTTTTTTAACAACCACTATATAAGTTTTGAGTTGAAGGAAATTAAAAATCTTATTTTATCCTTTCATTCGTAACTCATCACTCAACTCTCAAAATTCACCATTCAATCCTTGGTTGATTTGACAATAGACGTTAAATTCGTACGATTTCATCTGCTTCCTGTTTCAAATCTTGCAATCGATCGCCGGATATCACGTTCTGAAGTAAATTATCCTTGTTTATTTTTTCCTTTGAGCTTTCATCTGGGCCGATAGGTTCAATAGCTCATCTTTACGAGGGCGGAAGTAAATCATTGCTGCTGCGGAAATAATCAACAATTGATAAAGTGACGAAGTATCCTTGGCCATAAAAAATAGTACAACCCCATAGATTCCAATACTTTCCAATAGTGCCGATGTTATTATAACGGTTACTAAATATTTACCTACAGCTGGATGTTGAAGCGATGATGTTTGACTTGAATTGACAATTGAGTTGCTAGTTCTCAATAAAAACTTGCGGAGATAATGCACCATAAAAAGTGTAATGAATGACACCCCGAAGAGTGCATATTTGATCGTTTCTAACGGCAAATTGGGGTCGATGTTAATTTGCAGCTCCTTTTCCACCATAATGCAAACGACAAGATATATACCTAAAGAGGCTAATATTGCCCCCCAAATCAAAAGAATAACTCTCCAGCCTGTATCTAACTGTTTAATTTCATTTTGTTCTTCATACATGTCGGTAGCCCCCTTTTTATTATGCCTGGTGAGAAAACACCATTCACATTTACATCGGTTTTAAATAGAGACGCAAATTCAATACACTTCTTCCTAAAATCAATCTACCTTTACTCATTTTTTCCAGCCCTCAAATACTCCGTTTTAGTTGCGGGACATTCCTTGATATTGATACATCGATTTATTCCTGTTAGCACGTGTTTCGGGACATCCTTTCAGTAACCTGCTCATATGTCGTTTCAGAGCAAACAGTCAACACCAGCCCCCCGTCATTGCAGGAAGGTTTTAATGTACATGGTTACCCGGTCTCTCGTCATTTGATGGGAAAAGAAGTGGTCTCCCTCTAAGGATCTGAACAGAGTTCGCGGACATATCCTCGCAACATCATTTTTGTAATCTGTCCCGGCGCCCTCGTCATACATTTTGAGGATCCTATCCTGACGGGCATAAAGACAGAGGACGTCGGTCTTGTGCAGCGTGACCCTTTGCAACGGATCCAAGGTAAGAAAATCAGCAAGTGTGGCAAATAACCTGACCCGTTTCCGTTCCAATACCCCAAAACAATCTCTTCCCTTTCTAATGTCCGGAAACAAGAAATCTGCGTAATGGGCTACGGCAGTCAGACATTTCTTGATTCCTATTTGTGCCGGAAACATTTTTTTGTAATGGGTCCAAAAAGATCTGGCCACAGCCGCAGGGTTTAACCGCAAGACAGCATTTATTAGCACAATCCCCTGTAAGGGTTCTTTGAGACGATATGCCGAATAAAGAAGGGGTATGGCCGAATAACATGGAGCAATGCCAAACAAAGGAAGTCGGCGCGTTGAAGCCAACCGCTGAGCATGGGCAAGCATATGTACTGTATCATGGAGCGTCGCTCCAAGAGAAAACCTGCCTGAAGAATTGTCGTGGCCGGAATAGTTGAAGGAAATAAGGTCGTATCCTTTTCGGATCAGCCATCGAAACATACCGATCCCGTGGGACACGTTTCCGCCAATCAGGGGTGGCAGAAAGATGAGACCGCAAGGGGATGTATTTCGGACACTGGCCCATTCGATCCAATCCCTGCGTCCCCTTGAGCACCTTCCTTTTTCAAATACAATCGTCATTGAAATCCAAAACGCGCTATCAGCGCTGTTTTCGTCGAGTTGTCAAGTGGGGTAGCGGCAGCATGAGAGTTTCGGAACGCCCTTTTGTTTTATTGTTTTAGTGATTTAAGGGTTCGCGCAGGTAAGCGCAGACTCCGAAAATACGTTTACATTTTAAGCGCTTGGATTTAGGTCAGATATTTTCGATCCGAGGCTGCAAAACCAGTTGTTTTTAGATGCAATAAAGCTGAGGACTTGCAGAAAGATATTCTGCCGATAGATCTTCTTTTTTTTCACCTAAAAATCAAGCAATTACAGAAATTCTTCAACACGTTAAGCGATCGGCTTGTCATTTTTTGCCCTTATAAAATTTATTTACCAAGTCTGTAACAATTCTATCTGTCATCATGCCAATACTTTTTATTTCAACTTTACCTTCGCTTTTCTCAGCAGTAAGAATAAGACCAGATTCAACATCTATAATCCGTGCATCTAACCGCAGGTCATTTCCAATCTTTGTAACACTTCCTGTAACAATAGCATCTGCACCTGTTATTTTTCCAATTTGCTTTGCATATGAAGTGTCAATAATTCCAGACTGGCTCAGCTGAAATTCTTGTACTACTTTTTGCAGTTGCTCTCTTTCAATAATTTTAAAAGATTCAGAATTAACAAACGACGTGGTTAACATCTCAGAAACAATTTTACCTAAGTTATCTTTCTTGGCTTCCTCGTTCAGACTCTGAAATTCTATGATGCCAATCCTTACCTTCTCACCTTTGATTATAATTTTTAGTTTCTCAACTTTTGGTGTCCCGTCAGCCAGTGCTAATTTATAGCTTAGCAATTCAGAGCCATATCTCCAATCAGGGATGGATCTTACTATGCATTTAGATTCCGGTGAATACCAATATTCTTTTTTCCCTTTCCAACTTTTTTCAGGAATAGATCCAAGCATAATAATTTTAAAGGCTTTAAAGGAGCCTGCTTTTGTATTGATTCTTTCATATTTATCAACAATATACTCATTGGTAAAATGACGAATATTGCCTTTTTTCCATGTATCAAATTCATCATTCCACTTTTTGCCAACGAATAAAGGGAATTCTAGTGTTTTTGCAGGGGGTTTCGGTATCTTCACTGCAGATCCTGTTTCAACATTTATTGATATTACACGCTGATACCTATTATTATAATATTCATGAAAAGTCCTTCCCTTGTCATCTTTAACCTCTTCAACAAAACTTCCATCTGATTTTGTTTCAATTATTGTCCTATTACGAGTAACTATTCCTTTATTGCTAAATTCTTTTGTTACCCAACTATCGCTAACCATCATTTTAGGAAAATTGGACACTAGGGCACCAGGCAAGGAGGTCTGCTTACTTGGTGAGGTTTGGCACCCAGAAGTGAAAAATATAACGACAGAACTAAAAAATAAGACAATAAATGTACAAT
>JAUWQK010000017.1 GCA_030611115.1 Deltaproteobacteria bacterium | reverse complement strand
GGGTCGGCGTTCTCCTACAGCTGCAACGGAAACGCAAGAATCATTCCCTGACAAGGGTAGAGTAGAGAACAGGCCATTCGGCCTGCCCTCCCTCATCAAACCGTACGTGCGGTTTTCCCGCATACGGCTTTCCGATGTTATTCATCGTAAGGCATGCGCCGTTAACCATCTCGCTGTAGTCGGCACTTTATAAAGACCAAAATCGTTATATAGCCTTGCTGTCGAAAACCTTCGACTTAAGTGCTTCCTCCAGTTCTACCAGGAAGGCATCTTTCCCTTCTTTTTCCTCAATATCCTTGAAGGTGATTCCATCAACTCCGGCACTACCTCTGTTGGATCGAACAAGTTTCCAGGCGTGATTGAGAATATCTGCCCGATGTATCTTGTCATATGAAGAATAAAAGCGAAAGGAAGGCTCTTGCTTGGCCTTACAGTAAAGCTTCCTCTGTAGTGTCCTGATTTTCAGGGGTTAATAGCATATCAGCAATCCCCTTATCCTCCACTCTTTGGTTGCATTAACAAAGTAGGGCCCCTTCCCTCAGGAATGGTTATGTTGTCCAATTCCCTCAAACGGTACTATGAACCCCTCCGACTTCCAATACAGCCCGGTTGGATTTCGTTTCCTTATACCACCCGGTTGATGATCCTCTATCATCACTGTATTGGATCTCCAGCACTGAACGAATTATCTTCCATTGCATGCCACCCCTGCTACCCCGGTAGATTCTTTTGTGCGCTTCCGTTTTCAGCACAACAGACATCGGCCTTCCCCATATGACCAGAGGGTCGGCATCTACAATATAGTGACGAGGCTACATATAGGTTCATTTTCATTGCGGCCTGCAATTTTGCCAATTGGGAACTCACGACCCGCGGTTACCCGTACGCCGCTCCCTTGAACTACCGGGGTGAACGGATAACTCCCCGGACGGGACTTTAACCCGTTAGATAATCAGTTGTTACTGCGAACGGTCAAGTCTACTATTGAGAGCGCCGATTAAAACCGGCAAGAAGTAGGGACTGCAAGTGTCCTATGATGAAGGATTAGCCACCCACATCAGCCCTGAGTCATGCGCTGGTAATGGTAACATTGCCAGAGTGAAGCGTTGACAAGGGAAAGTGCAGGCTGAGTATTGAGCCTCGTAAGAGACATAAATCCAAGTGCCGATGTTCTTCAATTATACAGAAGGCAATATCTAATATTCCGGAATGGCGAGGGATATAAGGACTTGGCGGGGTCGAAGACCTCATGCATGCATGGAAGCTTTTTGCGCGGGAATCGGGAGGCCCTGTATCTGGCCTTATTTAGATTGTATTAAGGCCCGCATTGAAATCCTTAGGGAGTAAAGCAGTGATGAACGGATACAGGGAGTCTGACAGCCCAATAATATCTGAGAAGCCTTCGAACAAGCCAGGTGACAACAAGCCTGTGGCGGAGAAGGTGGAGAAAAGGGGGCTGGCTGAGAGGAATCCGTCCAAGCGAAACAGGAGCCAGGCACAGAGCTGGATATTCCTGCCAAATGAGCTGGATAGGATACGGTATGCCGCACAGCGGAATAGGGAGGAACAGTTCATATCCCTATGGCACCATGTCTATGATATCAGACGGTTGAGAAGAAGCTATCATAAGTTGAAGCGCAACTCAGCTGCTGGTATAGACGGTAAGACATGGAAAGAGTACGGTAAGAATCTTGGAGATAATCTTAAGGATCTGTCTGAACGACTGAGAAAAGGCGCATATAGGGCCAGAGCAGTCAAACGGACATATATACCTAAAGGTGATGGCAGGCAGAGACCGATAGGAATTCCTGTACTGGAAGATAAAATAGTGCAGAGAGCCATGGTTAAAGTGCTGAATGCTATTTATGAGGTGGATTTTCTGGGATTCTCATATGGATTCAGACCGGGACGCAACCAGCACAATGCGCTGGATGTGGTAGTGGAAGCCATAGAGGGGAAGAAGGTGAACTGGGTGCTTGATTTGGACATTCGGGGATTCTTTGATGCAATCGACCACGAGTGGCTGGTAAGATTTGTTGAGCACAGGATAAAAGATAAGCGTGTTATACGACACATAAGGAAGTGGCTGAATGTTGGAGTAGTGGAGGATGGACAGTGGCATAGAACAGATGAAGGGACTCCGCAAGGAGGAAGTATCAGCCCTCTACTGGCCAATATATACCTCCATTATGTGTTTGACCTATGGGCAAACAAGTGGAGAAACAGGAAAGCAACAGGCGATGTCGTGATGGTAAGATACGCAGATGACATGGTACTGGGCTTCCAATACAAGCATGAAGCCATGCGTTTTCTGGAAGAGCTTAAAAGTAGATTCAAGAAGTTCAACCTGAAGGTGAATACTGAAAAGACATCCCTGATTGAATTTGGCAGATATGCAGTGGAGAGAAGGAAAGAAAGAGGAGAAGGGAAACCTGATACTTTTGACTTTCTGGGATTTACCCATATTTGCAGTAAATCAAGGAGGGGAATTTTTACAGTATTAAGAAAGACATCTGCAAAGAAGTTACGTAATAAGTTGGCGGAGCTGAAGAAAACAATGAGGAAAAGACTGCATTGGTCCATCCCGGATTTAGGCAAATGGCTTAAATCAGTGATCATAGGTCACAGCAGATATTATGGGGTGCCTTGGAACGGGAAAAGTCTCACACGTTTCAGGTCAGAGATAATCCGCATGTGGTGTAGGTCATTGCGTCGCAGAAGTCAAAAACATCGTATAACATGGAAACGAATGAGCAGGATAGCCAAGAGGTGGCTGCCCAGCCCTTTTATCTGTCATCCTTATCCATTGGAACGCATGCGCGTCAATACTTGAAGCAGGAGCCCAGTGCATTAGCAGTGCACGCTGGGATCTGTACGGGGGGTGCCGAGTAATCGGCATTCCTACCGTGAACCCATGTTAGATAAAATGTTATATATTAAAACATGTCGCGCCCACTTAGAATAGAATACCCCGGAGCATGGTATCATGTAATGAACCGTGGAAGGCGCTCCGAAATCATTTTTTCAGATAAGACAGATTATTTAATGTTTATTGATCTGCTAATTGAAATATCTGAAATGTGGAATGCAAAAATTGCAGCATACTGTTTAATGAAAAATCATTATCATATTCTGCTGCAAACACCTGATGCCAATGTTTCAAGATGCATGAGGCATCTGAACAGCGTGTACACCCAGAGATATAACAGGAGACATGGATTTGATGGTCAGCTTTTCAGGGGAAGGTACAAGTCGATTCTTGTCTGTAATGACAGTCATCTTCTGCAACTGGTGAGATATATACATAAGAACCCGGTAAAAGCAGGTTTAGTTAAAGATATCACGGATTATGAATGGAGCAGCTACAAAGGTTATCTGTCATATGCGAAAAAGTGGAACTGATTACACAAAGATTATATTTTTTCCATGATAACCCCAAAAAAACAGGGCAGACTGAAACCGTTCATTGAATTTATGCAAAAAGATGATTCAGAAGAAGTTACAAGGCTGTTCTCATTAAAGAAACTTCCATCATTTTTTGGTCCGGAAAGTTTCATAACAGGAATAAAAGAAAAATATTATTTTAAGAAAAAAAGCTGTGAGGTTCCTCAATCAAAAAGTCTATCTCCGACATCTGATTTAATAATTTCATCGGTGTGTGAACATTATGGTGTATCGTTTAATGAATTGTTGATAACAAGACGCGGGATTTTTAATGAACCGCGCAATATCGCAGTTTATCTATTACGTCAAATACGTGGCGAAGACCTTAATAACATAGGGGAACTCTTTAATATCAAAGCATACAGCACAGTAAGCAGCATATTACGAAGAGTTTCGAGACTTGAAAAATATGACAGAAAAATTAAAAAACAGATAGGGAAAATACAAGACAGTATTAATAAGGGTCAAAGGCAGACTTGACCCCTTTTTTCTTTGACCCCTTTTTTCTTCAGAGACACGGTTGGGTTTCACGGTGAAACTGTGTCTGAATTGAAAGCCGCTTTCTATGAGGCCGTTGACTTTTATCTTGAGAGTTGTGAGAAAGCCGGCAGAGAGCCGAATAAACCATTTTCCGGTAAATTTGTTGTCCGCGTTGATAGCTCCTTGCATGGTGAAATTGCTGCCGCTGCTGCAAAAACTGGTAAAAGTCTCAACCAATGGGTTGCTGATACTTTGAATCAAGTTATTCATGCTCATTAACTAAGTTGAGCGATTTTTTGCAAAGAAATGTGCTAAGATCTCTACACTGACGGCAGGCATTATCAGCTCACAAATACGGAAATAACATTTTTTCTTGCATTTACGTGTTGTATTGTAACGTGGATGAGGTCCTGCGGTTTTAAGTTAATACCAGTGGATATAGGCAGGTCACATTCAATCATATATTCAGTAAGCAGTACCTGGTAATCATCCTTTCGCCTGGAGAGAACGATAGCTTCTTGTTTCTCTCTGATTTTCCTTTCAAGATATTTCAATAACCAGTACCTGTGACGACTGAACTGGAGCTTTGATACATAACTCATGGGCTGCTCAAGGCGCTGTATTAAACTTTCTATTTCTTCCTTTGTGTAAGGCTCTTCTAATCCAAAAATTCCCCTCAACTGACGCTGTGTAATCAGGTCAAAACATTTACGTATCGGAGAGGTGGCGGTAACATAGGCATTTAATCCAAGGCCTGAGTGATTCTCCGCTTCAGGGCTCAAAATAAAACGGCTCAAGAATTTTCGCTGCATCCAGTTTTGAAAAAGTGTGCCTTCTTCTCCCTTATAGAGACGTTCCCTTGGTTCAGCCTGAGACCTGAAGATTGCCGGCATATCATGTTTCAGAAGGAATTCCGCCATAAGCCAGTTGGCCATGATCATTATTTCTGAAACAAGCATCCTTCCAGGGCTTTCTCTGTTTATTTTTGTAACATTTACCTTGTCATTGTCCAACCAGACGTTGATGTCAGGCAGAGATATTTGAACTGCGCCCCGCTTTAATCTTTTTTCCCGAAACTTTTTTGCTATAGCGTGAAGAATAAGCACTTCGTGATCTTCATTGGCAATTGTATTGACATCATAATAGGTTAGTTGCCTCTTAACCTTAACCAGGCTCGAAACAATTTCGTAATTGATTATTTCAGCCGATCTGCTTAATTTAATTATTACACTTATAGCCGGACGTACTTCCCCTGCTATCAGACTGCATAAATTTTCTGCAAGGCATGAAGGCAGCATCGGTAATTTTTGGTCAGGCATATAAATGGAGCTTCCCCGATTAACAGCCTCTTTGTCTATAATATCTTCTTTTTTAATGAAATGGCCGAGATCGGCGACATGAACGCCAAGACGATAATGATCACCTTTGTCTTCAATGGTTATGGCATCATCAAAATCAAGAGTTGATTGTCCGTCTATCGTAATTGCAGAGATGCCGGTCAGGTCCAGCCTGCCTTTAAAGCCGGCAGGGTCTTTATGCCTGGCAACCAGGTCTGTTGCATTTTTCATGACCTCGTTAGAGAAGACGGTCGGGATTTCATATTTGTGCAATTCAATGTTTTCATTTTTATCCCAGACACCAAGCTTTACAAGGAACTGGAATACTATTTCTATGTTATCTATACCTGCTTTTTTAAGAATTTCTTTGCCAAGGGAGTAGTGCGGGCTTTCCTTTTGGAAGAGATAGCAGGATTTAAGAATATCCATGCATTCTGTTTTATCATCAGGCAAGTAAGGTTTTTCGATATCGAGCATTTTTTTTAGCCAGGCAGAGCCCTCATCTATAATACGATTTTTTCGGGCGGCTTCTTTCTGCTGGCAGGCAATCTGTTCTACCTGCTCCTCCGAATAAGGGGAAAAACGGTCGTGGTTAAATTTAAAATATGATCTGTTTTTAAAAAATGCTCTTACAACTGCGGATTCATGGTCATAAGTAGGACCATCCGGGAAACAGAATTCAGTCATTGTGGCAAGATCTATCCATTTTTTTTCTGCATTCAGAATTTCCCATAACTCCTTTATATCTATATGATTAATCAGGGCGTTACGTTTGCCGGCTATTTCCTTTAATGCCTCGACCAGCTTATATTTACCCATTGAAAGGTTAAGGTGCGTGTTGCATTTATGTGATAGCCGACCAGGCGACAGCTTGATTTCCCGATTGTTTTCAGTAAGAATCCTGAGCTTCTGTTTTTTGACTTCAAGAATGACGCCGCATATAATTTTCTGGTGGTCGATATATTCTACAATATTTCCTGTTTCCATAATAATAAATCATAACAATCAGGCATGAGAAAGTCAATGTTCCGCCTGATGTTGACCGGCATTCGATTCTGTTATAAAAGATTTTGTAACTTTGTAACTACTTGGGTTTACGGTTCACAGTTCACGGTTCACACCGACGGGTGCCATGGACAAACTTGTTTGTCCGTGCCCCTTTTCTGCCGAATAATGGGAACTGCCGGTAACAGAAGAATTTTAAAAAATGCAGATGACCTCAATCATTGAAATACCGAACATTGTTCTTTGTATCGACGTCATTTGCACGGACAAACAAGTTTGTCCATGGCACCCATTAGGTGCTGACAAGAAACTATAGTAGATCCTTTTCATGGTACGACATGTAGTAGAGTGTTGAAGTCGGTAGTCCATTACTCCGTGAACCATGAACCTCTGAACCCGTGAACGGTTATAAAAGCTTTTTAAGTAACACGGGGCCAGGGACCAGGGGTTTTAATATTTGTGTTCTTCGTGCTCTTTGTGGTGAAAAAAATATGAAATCAATAAGGTTAATAAAACCATATTTTTTTGAAAAACGATTTTTAATTTTTTTCGGTCTTGTATGTCTGATAGTTGTCGATTTCCTGCAACTGTTTATTCCCAGAATTATAAAATGGGCTGTTGATGACATCACAGCCTTCAGGGTCGATGCAATAAGACTTTCGTACTATGCACTTTATATAGTGGGCATAGCTGTTTTGATTGCATTGTTCAGGTATGGATGGCGGCGCTGCCTTATAGGCACGTCAAGAAGAGTGGAAGAGGGGCTGAGAAACAGGCTTTTTGATCATATTCAAACTCTTTCCCCTTCTTTTTTCGATAAAGTCAAGACCGGCGATATTATGGCTCATGCAACCAATGATATCCAGCATATCAGAATGGCGACCGGCATGGGGATGGTAGCTCTTACAGATTCAATTGTGCTTGGTTCCGCTGCTATTGGTTTTATGGCATATATTAATGTCAAACTGACTTTATTTGTATTAATTCCTATGCCGATGATTATTTTTGGCACGCGCTTTTTCAGTAAAAAGATGCACCGTCTTTATCAGGAAGTACAGGGGACATTTTCTGAGTTAACCGAGGTTACGAGAGAAAGATTTGCAGGTATCCGAATTATAAAAGCATATAACAGGGAAAAAGATGAGAGAATCAGACTGGAAAAAATATCAAAGGATTATATAAACAGCAACCTGAAACTTGTAAGGATAACAGGGTCTTTCTTCCCGATGATGCTCCTTTTTTCAAATATCAGCCTTGCAATAGTCCTTTATCTCGGGGGGCGACAAACCATAGGCCTGACGATTACTCCAGGAGATTTTGTGGCGTTCATAAGCTATCTCGGCCTTCTTACATGGCCGATGATGGCTATGGGCTGGGTAACCAACCTTCTACAGCGGGGAAGAGCGTCATTAGATAGAATAGATAAGATTTTACAGAACAGGCCAGAGATTGATGACTGCTCCGGCGCAGAGCATCTTGAACTCGTACAGGGAAGCATTGTTTTTGAAAACGTCACATTTTCGTATGGTCATGATAAAGAGACTGTACTTGCCGGAATTGATATAAATCTGGATAAGGGAAAGGTATTGGGTATTGTGGGAGCTCCCGGAAGCGGTAAAACAACCTTTGCAAACCTTATTCCAAGACTCTTTGATGTAACAAGCGGCAGGATAACATTAGACGAAAAAGATATCCGCAATATCCTGCTCAAGGATCTCAGGGCACAGATTTCTTTTATGCCCCAGGAACCGTTTTTATTTGCAGGTACGATCAGGGAAAACATTTTATTTGGAAATAAAGAAGCAGATGAAAAGGAATTGGTTAAAGCTGTTAAGGAAGCATCTTTGTATAGTACAATAAAATCCTTTTCCGACGGTTTTGAAACAATAGTAGGAGAAAAAGGAGTAATTCTTTCCGGAGGACAGAAACAGCGCATAGCACTTGCCCGTGCGCTTTTGCGAGACAGCGCCATTCTGATCCTTGATGACCCTGTAAGTCAGGTGGATATGGAAACCGGAAGCGCCATCATAAATACCATAAAGTCATTGGCAGGCATAAAGACAGTAATAATTGTTTCACACAGGCTTTCAGCGGTTCAATTCGCTGATCGAATAATCGTACTGGATAGCGGTCGCATTATAGAATCAGGTATGCATGAGGACTTGATGAAAAATGACAGATACTACGCAAAAACATTTCGCCTGCAGGAAATAGAAGAGGAGCTTAATGCGTACTGATTTCGGATATTTTGAGGAAAAACAGCTTGGGAAGCCTTATGATATAAAGATGTTAAGAAGGCTTTATCCTTTTACCAGACCGTATAGATTGTTTTTCATATTATCAATATTTCTTGTCATTATTATTACCCTCCTTGATCTGTCCCTTCCGTATATTACCAAAATTGCAATAGACAGGTATATTGTTCCCAAGTTTGAATCAGCTAATTTTAAGGATGTTCGTAGCAGAGAAGATAAAGTCAGATTTTTTGAGGCAGACATAACCGATCCTGAAATCAAAGCAATTGTAAACAAATATTCAGATCAATTCAAGATTTCCGGATCATTTGCTTTAATATCATTTGATGACCTGTCAGGACTGGACAAAGAAGATCTTTCCATATTGCGAAAAGACGATTTAGCCGGAATAACTCTTATAACAGCCATTTTCATCGGATTAATTCTTTTAAATTTCGTACTAAATTTTTTGCAGGTTATGTTGATGGAATATACCGGGCAGAAAATAATGCATGATTTAAGGGTCCGTCTTTTTGCGCATATCCAGGATTTATCAGTTGCTTTCTTCAGCCGGAATCCTGTTGGCCGGCTTGTCACAAGGGTCACCAATGATACCCAGAACATGCACGAGCTGTTCACCTCGGTTATTTCTTTTGTGTTTAAGGATATATTTCTTCTCTTTGGCATTATGTTTGTTCTAATCACTATTAACTGGCAGTTGGCCCTGATTTCTTTTGTTGTACTTCCTTTTGTCTTGTACGCATCATTGTATTTTTCAAGCCTGGCCAGAGATGCATTCAGGGTTCTCAGGATAAAGGTTGCTGAAATAAATACCAAGTTTTCAGAAACCATTGCGGGGATAAAAGTTGTACAGCTATTTTTACGTGAGAAGGATAATTACCGGGATTTTAAAAGGCTCAATAATGAAAATTACCAGGCAGGCATGAAGCAGGTGCAGATCTTTGCGATATTTATGCCTGTTGTGGAACTTCTGGGAGCTGTAACTATAGCACTTGTTATTTTTTATGGAGGAGGTCAAGCTCTGGCGGGCAGTATAAGCCTTGGTGCGCTTGTTGCCTTTATTTCTTATATGAAAATGTTTTTCAGGCCCATAAGAGACATGGCTGAAAAGTACAATATCATGCAAAATGCTATGGCATCGGCTGAGAGGATATTTTTGATATTTGATAACAAAGACAGGTTGCCGCAACCCAGGGTTGAAAATGGATACAAATTGCCTGCCATAGATAATATTGACAAAATAGAGATGGAAGATGTGTCTTTCAGTTATATTCCTGACGAACCGGTTCTAAATAAAATTTCATTTAAAATAATTGCCGGCCAAACAATAGCAGTTGTCGGAAGGACAGGATCGGGAAAGACAACTTTGATCAACCTTATTATCAGGTTTTATGATCCAACATCAGGGAGAATACTTATCAATGGAAAGAATATAAAAAATTATGAAAAATCGATTCTCAGGTCGAAAATAGCGCTTGTAATGCAGGACCCTTTTCTGTTTTCAGGAACCATACGCGACAACATAGGGCAGGCTAACAGCAAGATCTCAGAAAAAGAAATGGAATATATTTTAGAGGCTTCAAATTGTAAAGGTTTTATAAACAGATTGCCGGACGGTATTGATACCGTTCTATCTGAAGGCGGCGCATCAATTTCCAGCGGTGAACGACAGTTGATATCAATTGCCAGAGCTTTTGCCCGTAATCCGGGTCTTATTATACTTGATGAGGCGACTTCATATATTGATTCAGAGACAGAGCAAAAGATTCAGGAGGCAGTTTCCAAGCTTATGAAAAGCCGGACATCTATTATTATTGCTCACAGGCTTACAACAGCACGCAATGCCGACAGAATTATAGTGATAAATAAAGGCCGGATAATTGAGACAGGGACGCATGTTGAATTGATGACCAAGAGAGGGTTTTATTTTAAATTAAATCAACTACAGGGATAAATACAAGCGGTTCACGGTTCACGGTTTACAGTTCACGGTTACTAATATAGATCGGAAGTGTTGAATGCTGAAAGGCGGAAAAGTGAATATCCTGATCAAATTTATTTTATCGGCTTTTCTTTTATACATTGGTTATTGTTGCTTTCTTTTCTTAGTGCAGCGGCAGGTCATATTCCCTCGCTATCAAATCCCTGAATTTTCAAGCACGGAAGATAAAACTTACGGTCTGGAAAAAATATGGCTGAACACAAGTTCCGGCAAGGTCGAAGCATGGTTTATGTCGCCGGCAGCCGGGCATGATAAAGGCGCTTGTCCGGCTGTAATTTTTGCTCATGGCAATGCAGAATTAATTGACTTCTGGCCGGAGGAGTTTAAGAATTTTACTGCCCTTGGAGTTGGGGTGATGCTTGTTGAATACCCTGGTTACGGCAGGTCTGAGGGAAGCCCTTCTAAAAAAAGTATTAATGAAGCTTTTCTTTCAGCATATGATATTTTAACGGCACGCAAGGACGTTGATCCTGAAAGAATTATAATATT
>JAUWQK010000195.1 GCA_030611115.1 Deltaproteobacteria bacterium | reverse complement strand
GGAGATATCGTATCTTGCAATTTCATACTACTTTATGGGACAAACGCCGAATGCAATGACGTATAATCTCAGGCAATTCGTCAGCAAAATATTCAGTCCCATGTATTTTGTTGCTTTTACCAAACATTCCAGCATAGGTGATGAGATTGTTACCACCAACACTGATCACAAATACAAAATGCTTTTCCCTATACCATTCAAATGTTATTTCACCATCTGGTTCAGCCGAAATGTCTGGCCTTGACAAAGAAGAAGGCATCATTCTTAGCAACTTACGCGCTTTGGAATATGTTTCACGGGATATCGGCATAGCTCCGTAACCATCCCAGTTTGCTTCTAAACATTCCTCATATATCTTCTCAAGCTCTTCGAGCGCAAAATCTGTCCAAACGATTATTCCTTTTAAATCTAATGAAACACTTTTTCCGACAACGTTGGCCGTGTCAGAATAAGCCTCTTTTGGGATGGAAAATGTGTTGTGTTTACCATCAATCGTTTTTAATAAAAAAAAGCCAGCCAAATCCGTCATATTCCGGTTGCCATTTCCCGCTCCCATGTCAGGATCGTAAACGCTATTGCCTGTGTTTAAGGCTTGTTCCATCAATCCTCCAAGTATTTCACAAAATTCAAAAACTCGTGACAAAACTGTTCATATCCATCTAATAGTAAGGATAAATTCGACTTATGCTTATCCACTGCCCCAGCTTCATAGTTATAATTGAGATTTAAAAAATCTTTCTTTTGCGTAACATTGATGGATCGAGTTAAGCCATGTACGTTCTCAATGTTATAATTTAAACTCATCCATGTTTTATCAGTTTTAGTTTGCAATGAACTTTCAATGACATTTATCTTATTAGTGTCAAAGAAATCTAAATAAGTAGTTGGATCGCTGACCTTTTTCGCCAAAGCGTCAGTTTTAGTTTCCATTTCAGCAAGAAGATCGCAGTTGATATTCACTCCAACAGCCTTGAGCGGAGTATAGGGTAACTTTTCGTGGTAAACATTGAAGATACTCAAAAGTCTTGTTTTAGTAATATCTTTAATTCCTGTTTCCATTATTTGCAATCTATTCATCTCCACAGTAAATTTGAGATTCTGAAATTGAAGATGTCTAATTACAGGAATATCGGGTGGTGATTGGTCATCGGGTTTCCCCAAATTGAGTTCACATACTGTGTTTAAAAAATCTGGGGAAACTATTGCAGGATTAAAACTTCCTAAAGCAACTAAGGTAATAAAATTATAATCTACTTTCATAAGACATTATCCCAGAGTTGATTGGTTTTCTGCTTATATTTATATATTCGGTTGCTAAATGATAAACTGAAATTTGAGGATAGCGAAAAAAGTAACTTCTCAATAAGTTCTGGCACCAAACGTCATTCCCGTGAAAACGGGAATCCAGAAAATCCGAAAAAGCACTGGATTCCCGCCTTCGCGAGAATGACGATAAACATTTTTAAAAAGTTGCCAGAACTTATTGAGAAGTTACCGAAAAAATATTCAACTTTTTGAATTCATTATAGTTTGTGAAAAAATACTGTCAAGATATTTATAATAAGGCTCTTTTCCGGTTAGGGAACCAGGGGGACATCCAAACAGTGGGTATGCCTGGTGTTGTTTTTTGAACAGTGAATAAGTTGAATGCGGTTTTTGACCATATTGCTAATTTTTACCAAATTTGGATTTGGGCAACAGCCCGTTGATTCATGAAAATTTCGGGTTAACTGTTGGCTGCGAAGGTATAATTACCTTTAAAAAACTCCTCCACATACCAGTCTATCTGGCCGTCATCAGACAGTACCATGTCCAGAAGGCGGACAGATCCGAGCAACCTGCCTATCATGTCGAGTTTTTTCTCGATAAGAGCCCTGTCATACTTTTTTAATTCGCCCCTGATCATATCGCCTTTTTGCTCTACCCTGAACAACAGCTTCTTGAGAATTAAAGCTATAAGAGTTGCCCTTCTGGACCTCCTGCCTATGTCGGCAGCTCCTCCTTTGAAATAAAAGGTGATATAGTTATCATTAACAACAGGCCCGCAATATGTATCGATTGTTGCAAAGTGGTATCCCAGGCGTGAATTGAAATTTAAGTATTCGCCCGAAATAACGGCGTAATTTGGCCCTCCCATGCGGCCTTCTTTTAATGGGTCCCGAAAGACCGATTCTGCAACAATGGAAGCAAACCCGCCCCAGTTTATTCCTATATCGCCGGACCACTCTATGTTTTTGTGAGTCATTCCATTTAGCAATGCTTTGAAAGGTACGGAAATTACATCTTCTTTTTGCGCTTCGCGCGCTTCAGGACCGATCGAAAGACCGCCTCCCAGGTCAATTACGTAGATGCTCAGCGGTAGAGAGCTATAAAGACGGATAGCGATATTTTCTTTAGATTTAATATCATCACTGATCCGAAACATTTTACGCATTGCCATCTCGTGTGCAAAACGGATTATGTCGTGGGTTGTCCGGCAGGCATCCGGATTAAAATTATCCTGCTTGGGATCTAAAAGATTCAATGGCGCAATCTTCTTCAGGGCAGCCTGGGCAGCCTTGTATGTTGGGCTCCCCTTCATTGGATTGACAGCTTTTTTTTCCTTTAAAAGCTTTTCCACGCGGCCTTTATAAACAATCCTGTTAGTAGCATCCACTGTAATCTCGTCGCTATGTTCAATTACAGAGGTGGCATTATGTGTTCCTACAAGTGTGGGTATTTGAAATTCCCTGGCTACGGAAGCCATGTGTCCTGCAACACTCCCCACATCGGTAACAATTGCTCTTATACGGCCCATTGCCGGGACATAGCGTGGAGATGTTTGATGAGCTATTAAAATGGCGCCTTGGGGTATATCATAAAGATTGTGATCTGATTTCAACACATATGCTAAGCCGGAGGCAGTCCCCTCTGAAGCTGAAGCGCCGCCTTTGATCAGGACAGGGTAATCAGCAAGCTCTTTTTCGGAGACATCTGGAGATGTTGTCGGCGTTTCTGCAGGAATAAACTTTAATGACTTCTTCAAAGGCCGTGCCTGTAATATGTAGAGCCTGTTTTGCTTGTCTATGGCCCACTCGATGTCCAGAGCAACGCCATAGTGACTTTCCAGTTTCAAACCATAGTCAACCAGAGTCTTTATCTGTTCAGGCTCAAGACATGCTTTGTCCTTCAAGTCATCGGATACAGCTTCATCCTTTGTTCCTCCTTCTGCATCGGTTTTGCAAATGGTTCCTTTGGTGGCGATTTCTGATTTTTCAATCTGCCTGTTCTGTTTATTAACCTGGTAAAAGTCGGTGTCAGTTGAGCCATCCACTGCGCTGACCCCTAATCCCCATACGGCACTGATCATAATGACTGCATGGCGGCTGTCATTCGGGTCAACAGTG
>JAUWQK010000107.1 GCA_030611115.1 Deltaproteobacteria bacterium | reverse complement strand
CTTTAAGCAGAGGCCATTACTTCTCCGCCAAGGCTCCCCTGTATAATTCAGCATACTGCCCGGCCACTTTCTCAATATCAAAACAAGCTACCGCTTTTCCTCTGGCCTTTATGCAAAGTCCTTTATGGCGGTTTTCATCAGGTAATACTCTGTTAATGCCGTTTCTTGATCAATGATTGGAGTGCGGCAAATACTTCTTCAACTGAGATTTTTCCGATACAGGGAACCGGATTGCCTTCTTCAACAAAATATCGGCATCGCCAATTACAATTAAAGCAATCCATTTGATGGATAATTGTAACAGGGAGCGGTTTTTCAGTTTTACTTTCTATATCATAAGGCATAAATCGCCCATAATGGCCGCCACCCAAAAGACAAAATACGGGCGTGGCAACAGCCGAAGCAATATGGACAGCGCTTGTGTCATTGCTTAATAAAAATTGAGCATCTTTAATAACAGCCGCCAGTTCAGCCAAACTTGTCTCACCAGCCATATCTACAACCGGAATATCCATGAGGGCAATTAAAGATTTGCCCAATTGCCGTTCGGTTGGCCCTCCACAAATAACCGCCGCAATACCTGTTTCATGAAATGCCAATGAGGCAAATTCAGAAAACTTTTCAACAGACCATTGCTTTCGTGTCCCTGATGCCCCCGGAAATAACACAAAATAAGGTGAATTATTTCCAACAGGGTTATTTATGCCTTGAACAACAGGTGTCATATCAGGCAAAGCAGCCTGGAATTTATAACCTAAACCCCTTACAAATTCGGCATTGCGCCTAAGCTCCATAAGGGGTTTTGGATTAGCTGGTATCAATTGAGTGTAAAACCGGTCACTAATCTTCTTCTCTATTGGCCGGATATTACTACAATCACCCACAGACCCAATCTTTTTTCGTGCCCCACTAATCTGAACGATTGCATCACCGTATAGAAACTCCCTGGAATAAGTGGGTTGTATAACTATATCAAAGCCAGCCTTGCGAATTTTTTTAAGTAGTCGCACTCGGTATGGCAGATTTCGATAGAAATTGCGCCTGTCTAACTCCCACACTTCATCCCAATAGGGAAATTTTTTGGCCATGCTGGTCCATATCTGGTTTCCTAATAGAATAATTTTTTTGTCAGGATAGATTTTCCTGAAGTGCCGGGCGGAATCAAGCCAAAGAATGAAGTCGCCAATGGCGTCGAGGCGTAGGATGAGGATATTATTTCCAGCTTCTTGTGGATGATAGCTAACTACAATAAAATAATTCAAAACCCATAAATAAATTTTATAAATTAGCCTTAATATTTTAAAGAAAATTAAATCAATTTTCATTTTATAGGACACTTAACGCTTTTTGGTAGTCGTTATATGCTTTCTTTTTAATTATCTTAAACTGTTCAGAATAATTATCGCCCTCATGTTTTAAATATTCATATTGTTCTAAAAGCCAATCCAAATCTGCATTATTAACAAACGTATGACGCAATTCAATTTCTTCCGACATTTTAACCCGTGAGTCGTTGCCGATCAGTACAGCAGGCCGACCAAATGAAGCAATTAGAAATGCACCATGAACCCTATTCATTATTCCAAATTTTGCTTTAGCATAAATTTTAATATAATCTTTATAATCAGATGATATAAATATATTTGCATTAGAATCAATTCGTTTTGCATTACTTACTTCGTCTTGATTATGGCAAACAAATATACACTTTTCAAATTTAGATATTTTTTTATAAAATCTCTTAAAATTGTTTTCCCATTTTTCAAATTCAATTTTTTGACCAAAAACATAATGGGCACCTCCGCTCATATAGTTCAAAGCCACATATTCAGGATTTTCTGGTTCGATATCAAACAATTCGCGGGCGAAAATTGAGGAGCAAGGAATAATCGGAGCATCAAAGCCCATATTATTTAAAACTTTTTTTGCAAGTTTATCTCTTACAGTGGTTACCTTGGTTAAATTTTGCAACTCTTTAATATAATCTTGGCAAGATTTGCAACTATCGAATTCAAATCCATCACTATCATATCTTTGACAAGTTCCAGCCGCCAAATTTAAAAATGGCGCGTTTAATGCTGTTTTCAAATAACGTCTCTTGATTAATGGCTTGAACCATTCATTACCATAACAATGTGGACCATTTGTTTCCGGATGACACCAATACACAGGAGCGCCACTTTGCACCAATATGTCAGCTTCTAAAACCTTATCCTTAGTTAGGGATAGCGGAAGAGCCCGATCAACATATTTCGAAAATCTATAATTCCGAAACCATTCGAAGCCATGACGCGCGGTAATCGGAGAATGCTTATGAATAAGTCCAAAGTTAAGTGCAGTGTTTTTAAACTTCTGCTTCAAAAGATAAATTATTCCTTCTCTTACGAAATCATCACCAACGTTGTGGTTAACTGTTGTTATTATTGATACTTTCATTTTACCCCTATCCATAAAACTGGTCTCAAAAAGGATTTGTTTTGCATCCTAAAAACCATTCTAGCTTTATTGATAAAGAAAAAAGCAATATGAGAAGCAACGAAAACTGAAAAAAAAGTTGCTATTGCTGCACCGTTGATGCCGTACTTTGGTATAAGTACAATATTCAAAGCAACATTCACCATTGCACCTGCAGTGCTTCTAATAGTCGCGATATATTGCAAATTTTCAGCAATAATCCAACGCCCATTTACAAAACCCAAAAACACAAACACCCCGGCCCAGATATGAATACTCAAAACACCTGCTGTCGGCAAAAAGGCATCGCCATATAATACCCTGATTACCCAGGGGGCAAGAAAGGTTGTGGGCAGGGCAATAGCCACGGCGAGCCAGACCATCAGGTCATAGAGTTGCTGCAATCTTTGATAGTAAAGTTCTTCGCTCTGTTTTTTGGCATTTATAATAGCCGGGAAAACAGATGACGTAATCGCCATTGGCACAAAATACCATGCCTCGCTCAATCTTACAGCAGCCGCATAATGTCCTACCTGCTCCGCTCCCAGCATCTCCTTGATCATGACCTGGTCTATCTTCATATAAATCGAAATGACCATTCCTGACAAGATCAGCGGCCAGGAATCCCTTAATAATACTTTTGCCGTTTGCCATCGCCATTTCCAGTGCCACACCTTGCCGGTATTTTGCAGATACATGGCGGTCAGCCCAACCGCTCGCACAACCGCATCAAGCAGAAAGACACAGGCAAACCAGACAAGCGGGGCCGCTATCCAGACAAATACCAATTTGGTTATTGAAGATATGACAAGGGAAACAATCTGGGCATACACCACATATTTGGATTTTACCTCTGCCTGATAATTGAAATCAATAACGTTGAATGCCTGGAAGATAACGGCAAAGGCGATGATAATAATCAGGATATTTGTTTGGGTCTCATTGTGGGTAAACGGGACTGCGGCGGCGATGCCTATCCACATCAGGATCGCGCCGCCTGCCTTTAGCCAGAAAGCAATGCCAAGGAGTTCATCCCTGCGCTCCGGTGTCTTGACCAGTTCCCGAACCAGAATACCGTCTAAACCCAAAGTTGCCAGCGCCGTAAAAAGCCCGACAAAGCTGCCTGCATAGCTCAAAAGCCCGAACCGCTCCGGCCCCAGATACCGGGCAACATAAACGCCTACAAACAGCGCCACAATCATGCTCAATAAACGGTGCCCCATGAGCCAGGAGGTGTTGACAAAATAGCGTCTAAAGCCTTGTGAGCTGATGGCGGTCATAAGTTAATTCTTTTCTTGCTTCCCTATCTGCTGTCTGGGTACACGATCCCGATTTGATAAGGCTAAATCGGGTCATGTCCCCACGCGATAAGATTAAATCGGGTCATGTCCCCGGTTAAATATGAGCTCCGGTTTGACAGAACGGACGAGAAATGACCGGCGTGACTTGTAAATTGAAAATTTGACATGGTCATCTTTAAACGTTATACTTTAACCAACGCTGTTGTATAACGTTTTGCTTGATGGAGGAAGCTATGAAATCTTCAGATATCATGAAAGCGAAGGTCTCTGCCAAGGGCTGGATCGTGATCCCGGCAGCGTTGAGAAAACGCTTTTGCCTGAAGCCGGGTGATATGGTTGAATTTCAGGCAAAGGAAGACCGCATAACTCTTATCCCGGAAATTGTGGACCCAGTTGAAGCTCTGTATGGAAAACTGGCAGGGAAAACATCCCTGACGGAAGCGTTGCTTAAAGACAGGGCTGAGGAACTGAAGCATGAAGAAGCTGACTTACATATTCGATAGTTTTGCTGTTATAGCATATCTTCAGGCCGAGTCGGGCGGTCAGGAAGTAAGAGAACTGCTGAAAAAATCAGACGCAGGGAAAATATCTGTTCTGATGAGCGCCATAAATCTCGGGGAGATTATATACATTATCGAACGTAAGTTGGGACGCAGTACTGCGGACAGCATCTTACATGATATATTCGGATTACCAGTACAACTCATCGAATCAACTATGACCCGTGTCCTGTCAGCAGCGCATATCAAAGCGCGATACTCAATATCTTATGCCGATGCCTTTGTTGTTGCTCTATCTCATGAGAAAAAGGGAATAATTGTAACAGCCGATCCGGAATTCAAACAGGTCGAATCACTGGTGGATATTTTGTGGCTTTAAAAGCGCATAATGGGGACACAATACGGCTGATGTTGCTGTCTGCGCTGTCTGGGTAGGGGAGGTTTTAACCTCCCGATGCGGGCGACTAAAGTCACCCCTACCCGAACTTATTGAGCTATTACGGAAAAAGATTGTATGGATATGAAAGATAAAAATCCCCTTATTACCATCATCGTCGCAGTGCTCAATAGCAAAGAAACTCTTGAACGATGCATTGAAAGCGTAAGTAACCAGACCTATTCCCACAGGGAATTGATTATAATAGATGGTGGTTCCACAGATGGCACTGTTGAAATTCTCAAGAATAACGATGATAACATTGCCTATTGGGAATCTTCACCCGATCGTGGTATTTATCATGCGTGGAACAAGGCATTGCAGTATGCGCGTGGAGAATGGATCTGTTTTTTAGGGGCAGATGACTATTTCTGGAGCGAAAACGTGTTAACTGATTTGTCTCCACATTTAGTTAAGGCAGCGGATTTGGGGATAAAAGTTGTATATGGCCAGGCTGCCAGGGTGGACAGGAATGGGCGCATTCTTAAATTGATAGGCAAGCCATGGAATAAGATCCGCTGGTTGATGCCGCACGGGATGCCTTTACCGCATACGGGGCTTATGCATCATCGCAGCCTTTTCGAGAAACATGGTTTATTCGATGAAACTTTCAAGATTGCTGGAGATTATGATCTTTTGTTACGAGAGCTGAAGAATGGGGAGGCCCTTTATGTGCCTGACCTTATAGTTGCAGGGTGGCAGGCAGGCGGGATTTCTGACTTTAAATTTCTTTTTGCTCATAGGGAAATGGGACGAGCCCGGCGGAAAAACGGATTTCACAACTTGTCATGGGTATGGTTAGCTGTGCATACTCGAGGA
>JAUWQK010000142.1 GCA_030611115.1 Deltaproteobacteria bacterium | reverse complement strand
TTCATCAACTATCTCAAAAAATATGAAAAGCGCAAAGTAGCCAACCGTGAACCGTGAACCGTGAACCAGACAACCTGAGTAGTTACTACGAATAATGAATATATATTTAATAGGATACAGATGTACTGGAAAGTCTTCGGTAGGAAAATCTCTTGCTAAAATACTCGGATGGTCTTTTCTGGATGCCGATGTTGAACTTGTTAAAGAATACAAGATAACTATTTCCGAAATTGTGGCTACAGAGGGCTGGAAATCATTTCGAAAAAAAGAAAAGCATGTATTGAAAAGACTTGGTTCTCTTGACAAACACGTGATAGCAACAGGAGGCGGAGCTATCCTTGATGAAGAAAATGTAAAAAATATGAAAAAAAGCGGAGTCAGTATCTGGTTAAGAGCAACTCCTGAAACTGTCAAGGACAGGATTTTGAAAGATGAAACCACGGAAGATTCACGTCCATCTTTAACATCAAAAGGACTTATGGAAGAGATCGAAGAAACCCTTATATACCGCAATCCCTTTTATGAAAAGGCAATGGACTTTTCTGTGGATACAGATAATATTGATATAAAGAATGTATGTCTTGCAGTGCAAAAAGAACTTAGTAAAACAGGGGTCGGGGATCAGGGGAAAAAATGAACATCGAACATCGAACGTCCAACGTTGAACATCGAATGATGAAATCGCTTCGCTCGGCCAGTTTATAAATTGGCAGAATTCCTTATTCAAAATTCGATGTTGGATGTTCGATGTTGGACGTTCATCTTTTAATATGTTGGATGTTCATCTTAGCACTTATGAGGAGTACATATGCCTGGTAATACTTTTGGAAAGATGTTTAAAATAACGACATGGGGTGAATCACATGGAGAAGCTGTCGGCGTTGTAATTGATGGTTGCCCTCCCCAAATACCTCTTGATGAGGAAATCATTCAGGCAATGCTGAACCGCAGACGTCCAGGCATGTCGGTTGCGAGTACAAGTCGAAAGGAACCTGATTCAGCTATTATTATGTCGGGCGTATTTGACGGCTTTACAACCGGCACTCCTATTATGATTATGGTTAAAAATAAGGATGCTGATTCAAAGGCTTACGAGCCTTATGCAGATCTCTTTCGTCCCGGGCATGGAGATATAACATATCTGGCTAAATACGGTATACGCGACTGGCGGGGAGGCGGCCGTGCATCTGCACGAGAAACTGTTGGAAGAGTAGCGGCCGGAGCGGTTGCAAAAACTCTTCTGGAAAAGGAAAATGTCAGGGTTTATGCGTACACTGTGGAACTTGGCGGGATAAAGGCAGAAAAATACGATATAAAAGTAATGGATAAAAACATGTTTTTCTGCCCGGATATGGATGCTGCTGAAAATATGGAAAAACGAGTTAAAAGTGTCCTGAAAAAAGGTGATTCATTAGGAGGTATTGTAGAAATAAAGGCCGAAGGTGTTCCAAAGGGTTTGGGTGATCCGGTATTTGATAAACTTGATGCAGATCTGGCAAAGGCAATAATGAGTATAGGTGCGGTAAAGGGAGTGGAGATCGGCTCCGGTTTTGAGGCTGCCGCAAAGCTTGGCTCTGAAAACAATGACCCTATAACTCCTGATGGCTTTACATCAAACAATTCCGGAGGAATACTTGCAGGAATATCCAACGGCGATAATATTGTAATACGCGCAGCAGTTAAACCTATACCTTCAATTGCAATTGAACAAAACACAATTGACCGGTTTGGAAATCAAAAAACAATTTCCACAAAAGGACGTCACGATATATCGGCCATACCACGCATCAATGTTGTATGTGAAGCAATGACATGCATTGTTCTTGCAGATCATTTATTAAGACAAAAAGCGATATCATAGTTTAGTTTTTTGGTAAGCATTCACGGAATATTGAAATTAGAAATTGGAAATTTGGCCTTCATGCTTTTGTACTGTTCTTCCCAATTTCAAGTTTCAAGCCGTGAACGGTTACGCTTTTTGAAACAAACTGGCTGCGCGAATATATTTTCATATTATCTAAAGTGTTACAAAACGATATCATGGATAGATTAAACATAGGTATAATTGGCGGAACAGGAGGCATGGGCCGCTGGTTCAAGCGTTTTTTCTCTGAAGCCGGCCACAATGTTTTAATTTCCGGCAGAAAAACGGAACTCACATATGAAGATGTTGCCAAAAAGTGCGATGTGGTAATTTTAAGCGTGCCTCTTGGTGCAGCCATATCTATTTCCGAGGAAATCGGCCCTGTAATGAGTCAGAATCAGATGCTTATGGACTTCTGCTCCCTTAAAGAAAGTATTCTAAAAAATATGCTTTCTTCCACATCAGCTCAGGTAACAGGGACACATCCCCTTTTTGGTCCTTTTACTGATTCCATAACGGGGCAAAACATAATTTTATGTCATGGAAGAGGAACTAAATGGCTTGAATGGCTCGAAGATGAATTTACAAAAAAAGGGGCGATTGTTACACACATGGATCCGGTTACACACGACCGGAATATGGCTGTTGTCCAGGGGCTAACCCATCTTTTAACAATCTGTCTCGGCAGAACTCTACAAAAGTTGAACATGGCCCCTTCCGATGCTGTCTTGTATTCAACCCCTGTGTTCAGGTTAAAAATTGATCTGCTGGCACGTCTGTTTGCGCAGGATCTTGGCCTGTATGCAAATCTTATAGGTAAAAACACACATGTTAAAGATGCTGTGGATACTTTTCTATCTTCTATGGATGAAGCGAAGAAATGCCTCTTATCCGGTCAGGACGAAAATGCGATATCTTTTATGGAAAACATTCGAGACTTTCTCGGAGATTATTGCCAGGACGGCCTTGAAGAAAGCAATAAAATATTAACTGCTCTTTACACCTAAATTGAGCGATTTTTTACTCGACCTGCACCAATCTTTTGCGCATCAAGGACTTGCAAAAAGTCTCAACATATCCATTGGTATGCCTATGCCTACGCTTTTCGCAAACCTTGCTGCATCAAGATCTCGGCACATTTCTTCGCAAAAAATCGCTCAACTTAGGCAATAAAAAATCCGTTATTAGCTTTTTTGGCTGATAACGGATTTTTTAGGATTGGTTAATTTAATTAAGCAGTTATCAGCCCATTACCTCGTGGCAGGATAATACACCTACAACGAGGATGCTAATTAGACCAATAACGATTAGTTCGGTTGCTTTTTTTGTCATGTTAACTACCTGAATTTAACTTAGGTTTAAAGTGACACGTAACAATCTGAATTAAGAATGTCAAGCATTTTGTAACCTATACCACAATTTCTTTATGTTTATGGCCGATTCTCTCTACTATCCAAAATCTTTGGCAGTTTCGAGCCGGAGAAAATGCTTGAAAAATTGCAGGAGCGGTTGTAATCTTTTATAAAACTATTAATGCGGATATTTTTGAAATGGCTAAGACAAAAGCACAAAAACACAAAGCAAAGAGAAAGGAAAAACAGAAACAACGTCGAATCAAGAATTCCCTGGCTTTTCAGAAGGAAAAGGCTGACTTTTTGTTCAATGAATCTCTGTGGCTCAGGGATCAGGGAAAGTTCGAGGAGGCACTCTCTTATACTGAAAAGGCCCTCAGATTAGATCCGAAAAATAAAGAGATACTCCAAGAAATGGGGTATCTCGGATATCGTGTGGGCAGAATCGACGTGGAGCTTAAAGCGCATCTTGGGCTCCACGATAACGGATTCATAGAGAATGAACAGATGCCGGGTTTGTGCATTCTTTTGGAAAAGGAGGGAAGATATAAACACGCGTTAAATATAGCGGAAGAAACCCTGCCTCTTATCTCCAAAATGAAGATGCGTAATAAAAAAACGATCCGGGCGGATATTCTTCAACTCCAGAAGCACTGCAAGCTTTGTTTGAAAATCAAACAAAACGGGGCAGCCGGCAGCGCCTAGGCTGATGTCCGTCCGCTTCGTCCGAACGAGAAAAAGCGACCTGCCGTGGCGAGCCCCAAACGAACAGACAGAGAGACGCCGCCGCCACGCATTCCGGAACCAGTTGAGGCCTCAGCCCCTCCCAAAAAGGAAACATATCCCGAATTTCGTGCAAACCCAGCCTCTTTCCCGGAAATACCAGTATCGATCAATCTCAATTCACCAGCTTTCGAACAAGCTCTGACTCACGGGCAATTTACCTCTTTTGAACGCTATGAACTCACTCTTGAAGGCTATCAGATACGCTTTAAAGAGTCTTTCGAAAATCTCATCTGTCTCAACAGCATTCAAGATGTTCGCTCATTATGGTACCAGGAGGAGACGGCCAGAAAGGTGCTGAAGAGCTTTCGTGGCAGAGCACTGCTGTCGGATGAGGTGGGACTTGGGAAGACCATCGAGGCATTGATCGTATTTAAGGAATACATTCAGCGTGGTATGGTAAAGAGCGCTTTGATTCTTACACCAACTCCTCTTGTGAGCCAGTGGCAGGGAGAATTGAAAACAAAATTCGGGCTCGATATCCCTTCCACAGATGATCCGGATTATCGTATGAAAGGGCTTTCTTTTTGGAAAGAGCCCTTTGTTCTGGCGTCCATCAACCTTGCAAAGTCAAAGAATAACTTTTCGGTGGTTACGGAAAGAGAATACGATATGGTCATTGTAGATG
>JAUWQK010000119.1 GCA_030611115.1 Deltaproteobacteria bacterium | reverse complement strand
GAACCGTGAACCGTGAACTGTGAACCGTTTATGTTGGTATCAGCAATAATAGTAGCCGCAGGCAAGGGTATAAGGATGGACGATAATGTGCGCAAGCAGTATTTATTGCTTGATAACCGTCCGCTTATAAGCCACACAATTGAGGTATTTGATGAATGTAATATTATAGACGAAATCTTTCTTGTCGTTCCTGAAGAAGATTTTGTGTTTTGTAATGAAACTATACTCAATCAACGGAATTTTCAAAAAAAGGTAAGCCTTGTACCTGGCGGCGCTGAACGTCAGGATTCGGTTTATAACGGTCTTCTGGCAATTGATAATATTATAGATAATAGTATTGTAGTTATCCATGATGGCGTACGTCCGTTTATCCGCTCTGAACAGTTAACAGAATGTATAACATGTGCAACTGATTATGACGCCTGCATATTCGGAATACCTGCATATGATACTCTAAAAAGAGTTAACAGCTCAAGATTTATTGAGAATACAATTGAAAGAAAAGACATATGGCTTGCACAGACTCCTCAGGCTTTTAAATATAACTTGATAAGAAGAGCACATGAAAATGCCATACGTACCGGGATTAGTGGTACAGACGATGCCATGTTAGTAGAACAACTTGGAATAAAGGTAAGGGTTGTCAGGGGCAGCAGGTGCAACATTAAAATTACAACCAGAGAAGATTTATTACTTGCAAGAGCAATGGTTAAAAGCGGAGCTTAAAATTCCCTAACAGCTTATCTCCCAAATTTAAACGGTTGTTGAGCTCATCTTTAATTATTCCAAAATCCCTCAGACTGTTATTTGTCTGATTCAAATGCTCGTCAACCCTGGCCATGATTGTATTTTTCAGCTTATTTTCAAGTTTTTCCGTTTCTTTGTGTATTACCTTTTCAAGAGCATTTTTAAGAATGCTATCAAGGTCTGATGTTATATTAATTTTGTAATCATCAAACGTTCCGTTTATATCTGCCCTGGCGGAAAATTTTGATACATCTGATAATACAGATACAATGGTATTTACAATAGAGCCGGCTCGATCTTTGTTATTTGAAGATATTTTTACTGATTGCAAATTTGCGATTATGTTTGCAGAAATATTATCACCTTTCAGGATTGCCGTCATTTCGAGATCAGCAGATGCTTTATTTATTTTTAAAGGTAATTTTGATTCATCAGACAGCGTTAAATTATCAACATCATATCCCTTTATAAGAAAATAAATGTTGTCTTTGGACTGTGCGGCTTTGATGTGGTCCAATATGCCGTTGATTTTAACGGATTTTATGCCCTTCATATTATCACCTGAGAACTCAAATGTAAGAGGAACCCCCATAATATGCTGATCAGGAGTTATATTGTTAATCAAGCCTTTTATTATATCGCCTGATCTGAGTTGCAGCCCAGCTTTTGTCTGTCGTATGAGAAAATCAGGCAGCGGCTCATATTCCTTAAAGCGGATATTTACTCCTCTGCCCCTGATCGGTTTGACTACTTCTTTCCCTTTTTCTTTTTGTACAGTCTTTTTTTCCAGGCAGGGCTGAATTTTATTATAACAGTATAATGCTTTTTTCGTCCATTCTGATACGTTTTTCCCAAAGAGCAATTGAGTAAAGTTTGAAAGATTTTGCGGTGATAAAGTATATTTTTGTTTCAGGCGTTCTACATCTCTCATGGGCGCTTTTGATGCCAGGTCTATACGATTTTTAAAAGAGGAAAACGATTTTTCAAATTCGTGACGCGCCTGTTTTATACTATCAAGGTCTTTTTTTACTTCTTGTTGAATGCCGGCTATATCTCCTGCTGAACCAAGAAGCCCTTCAAAAGTTATTTTTTTCTTCGACGTTATATTTTTAATTTGTTTTTTGTATTCGGCATACTTCTTCTCATCAAGAAGCTCATCAAGCTGTTTTTCCCATCTTTTCTTTTCTGACTCGATATCACGCTGTATTGATTCGAGCATCTTTATACTTTCCAGTTCCTCATTCTTTAAAATTTCTGCAACGTCGAGTTTATCAATATCGGGCATTACGATTTCAGGAAACTTCATTTTTTTAGAAGATTTTAAAGAAATTGCCGGTGAGATATCCGATTCGGACACAACAGCTCCTGATACCTTGCGAGGTGTATTAAATTGAATTCCTTCTACAGCCATTTCATCTATAATAATTTTTCTGCGAAGCAGGTTCATGGCATCAAGCGATAAATTTACTCTGGAAATTTCCACGGCATTTTCCATTGGTTTATCGGGATTTGTTAGTTGAAGCCCGATAATCTCCAGACCTGCGGGTAAAATAGATAAATCTGTCTCATCTATTTCTACTTTTGCGCCGAGAGCTTTTGTACCGTATTCCTCAATCAGTCTTTCTATAAAACCAGCTACTAAAAAAAACCATAAAATGGAAATAACAACCGTGACGCCTAAAAAGGCAAAAAGACCCTGCCAGCGTATCCATGTTTTCATGAAACACCTCTCTATTCTGATACAGCCTGATAAGCCGTATAGAGTTTGCTTGCCTTAACTGCCTGTATTATCCTGCTTTTTTGTACCCATCCAAGTAGATTGCTCCGATACTTGATTATTGCCAGCTTTGAAAATATAAATGCCGGGATAAACAATATGAAAGAGAAGAGAAGGCTTCCCATAACAACAGAATTATTAAGTTTTTCGAGTCTAAAAAAAGTTATATTGTAAAGAGATGTCCACAGGGTTTCTAAGGGTTTTGCAGTTAAAACCGCAAAACCGATCAAGTGGAAAAGCGGATCCAAAAGATAGGCGATTCCTGAAAAGAATACCAATCCCAGAATAAATGACGAAATATTAATTCTGATTATCAGTACTATGAGCAGAATAAATAAATTATGAAGACTGAAAAGAGGAGTGAGGCCGGCTATCATGGCAAAACAAAATGCAAGGCTGATCTGCCCCGGCTCTGTTTCTGAGTTAAGCACCTTAAGTAACCTGGCAATCATGGTAAGCATTGTTTTTCTCCCTGCATGAGCTTCGGGTGTGATACCTGAAGTGTTAGGGCTTTGAGTTATTAAAAAAGTTGCAGATAGTTAGCGAAAAGCCTTGGGTTAACCCTGGAAAAGCGATCAAAATCCGTTATCATCTCCATTCCGGGTATTAAAGCTTTTACTACGGGTATATCAAGGTCTTTTCTGGTCAAGTTTACATATAGCGGTTTGTAGTTATTAGCTATAAGCAGAGTTTCAAGAATCTCCAGATCCTTAACAGGATTACCGGTTAAGTAATCGGGCAGATTTTCAAAGCAAAGCGTCGGCAGCTCATCAGGGCCGGGATTTGAAGCAGATCCATTCGGGTAAGGATAAGGAGTTTCAGTTAAGGCGGAAATGAGAGCTTTTTTGCCATCAAGGTGAGCAGCGGTTCCTTTAACGATTTCTTCGTTTTGGCTGACAACAAAACACTTGTAGCATGGGACACCGAATGCCCGGCTTATATCCTGGAATTGAACCACTATCCCTTTGGTTTTATACTCTTCCAATAAATTTGCGATCTGAGGGTCTTCAGCCTCAAGTCTGAAGCATCGAGAGGGGGTGTAAAGAGATAATCCTTCGCTTTCGCGTTCAATAATTTCCAATAGAGCACTTATTTTTGCCCCTTCTATTGAATTCCCAGACGCCAGGCCGGTTGAGCCAAGTCCGCTGAATAGATTGATTTCATCCAGATTGCAGAAGAGAAACACACACTGGGCTGGAAGCAGGATGGGCTGCATACTTTGACCACACTGCTGTTCACCTTCAAGCCAGAATAGCGCTTCGTTGTTATATGGGGTTTCTAAAACCAGACTGTTTGGGTTTACTGCGTTTTTTCCACCTTTAATTAGATCTTCGTACTTGGCATGGGTTAATGGATATTCCTTTATGAAATCAAATGTGCCTTCTGAGTTAAAGCCGGCAAATGATGATCTGCGTTCAACTATTTCCATGCTGTATGATGCCCGTGCCGCATCAAGGGAAAGACCTTTGCCGTAGCTGGTTTGATCGCCTATAAAAATATAGTTGTGGCGGCTGTTCCTGACGGAGTGGCCGATATGCCATTTCCTTAGGAGCGCAAAAGGGCTCAGAGATGATTCATGCCTCATTTCCGCATCCGTGAGAATATTATATTCTATAAGTTTGTTCAGAGCATGCTGAGCAGTTGCCTTTAACGTAGGAGAGTATTTATTTTCCTGCGAGCAATTCCCTGCTATTTTGTCATAGATTTCACGGATATGGACATAATTGTCTTGCATCTCAGAAAGTTTTTCTTTGCCGAACAATAGCGGCATTTTGATATCATCAGGCGCTGGAAGCGGCTTATGATCGATGACGTTGCTTTTGAAAACAGCAATCCATTCTGAATGAAGATCATGATCATCTAAAAGGCTGGATTTGATAAGGTTAAGCGGAGTGTAAGCTGAAAGCTTTTTTGTTTCTTCTGATTTAAAATATTTTTTAAATAAGTTGAAGTTATCATATGATAGAAAAGCTTCATATAATAATGCCGATAAAGTATAATCATCTTGTTTTGCTTCCTTAATGAGTTGCTTTATCTTTTTCTCATCAAAATTCGCGATAATATCTAAAAGATGTTTATGCATAAAAGTATCATAGGGATGATCTCTCAAATACTCAATTGATTCTTCAAAACTGATTTCTTTCACTGGATCGCATGAAAAATACCCGACTCCCGTCTCTGTATTCTTCAGGCCCAGCTTATACACAATGTTGATATATGGAGGATGTTCAGTCTTATTTTTCATTGTATAGGAAATTATAAAATTATGCTTTGTTTATTCGTCCACTAATTGCTTTTAATTAAACCTCGGGCTATGCGCAAGCGATCCTAAAAGGTTTTACCGTTTTGGCGAGAATATTGAACGGCAGAGTAAATCGTTTTTTGAACATCGAACATCCAACATCGAACGTTGAACATCGAATGATGAAATCGCTTCGCTCCGTCAGTTTATAAATTGGCAGAATACCTAAATTGAGCGATTAGCCTTTAGCGGTTAGCTATTAGTTTAATGATTACAGAATGTTTTGCTATTACAAACTTTCACCCATTGGGTGCAATTTCTACTTAACGCAATACCTTGATTTTTCAAAGCTAAACGCTAAT
>JAUWQK010000072.1 GCA_030611115.1 Deltaproteobacteria bacterium | reverse complement strand
TTGCAAAGATTCCTGAACCTGCTTTAAAGCAGCTTCTATCTTATCAATCAAGAACAGGGCAGGGGGCTCTTTGCTTGCCTTCTCTAACTCATAGGCTGCCTCCTGCAAATCATCAGCACCAATGTTGGCTGAACTTCCTTTAAGGCTGTGAGCCAACTGCATGAGTGACTCCCAATCCTCGCTCTCAAATGCCGACCTTATCTTACACATGGTGTCTTTATTGCTTCCAAGAAACTTTATAAGTATGCTTTTGAAAATATATTTGTCTATATTCAGCATCTTCAGAGCATCTTTAATGTTAATCCCGGGAAGTCGGTCAGGAAGTTCTCCAGTTTCCGCAACCACGGTCTCTTCGCTAACTGTCTCAGGCTCTCTAACAGATATTGGCTCCTGCCGTCCCATCGACTTCCATATAATGTAAAACAGCCTCTCCTGATTTATCGGCTTGGAAATATATTCATCCATCCCTGCTTTCAGGCACTTCTCTTCGTCACCTTTCATTGCATGGGCGGTCATAGCAATGATTGGAAGCGATGTAAATCTTGAATCCCGCCTGATTATTTTCGTAGCCTCATATCCATCCATCTCAGGCATTTGAATGTCCATTAGCACGACATCAAAGTGATTCCTGTGGACAGCTTCAACGGCCTCCTTACCATTTTGGGCAATTTCAACAAAAATACCTGCACTTTCCAGTATTGCCAGCGCAATCTCCTGATTGGTTGGATTGTCTTCCGCCACAAGTACCCTAATACCCTTAAGACGCTTCTTATAAATAGATGCCTTTGTAGTTATACGTTTTTCCATCACTGTACCTACAAGGGCTTCTTCCCCAAAAGCATCCATTATTGCATTAAAAAGAGTTGATTGATATATGGGTTTGGTTAGAAAAACATTGATCCCGACTTTCTCAGCTTCCAGCCTTTCAGAGTTTTTTCCAAAAGCGGTCATCATAATTATCGGAATAGTCAGCTTCAGATCCTGGCGGATTCTTCTGGAAGTCTCAATTCCGTCAAGTCCGGGCATCAGCCATTCAATCATTACCAGTTCAAATGGTTTTGCCAGGCTTTGATTATCTTTTAAAATTGCCAGAGAATCTTTACCCGAAGAAACCAGCTCAACTCTAAAACCAAATGAGTTAAGTATTTTTTCCATAATCAGCCTGCTGCTGTCACAGTCATCGACAACAAGAACGTTTAAACCTTGAATGTCGGGAGGGGGTACAAACTTTTTTTGCTCTGCCGATTGCATGCCGAAATTCGCAGTAAAGGTAAAAGTGCTGCCTTTGCCCAGTTCGCTTTCAAGCCAGATTTTGCCGCCCATCTTCTCAACCAGTTGTTTACAGATAGTTAACCCCAGACCTGTGCCTTCGTATTTTCGCGTGCTTGATGCATCAACCTGGCTGAAAGGTACAAAAAGCTTATTAAGATGTTCCGGGGCTATTCCAACACCGGTGTCTTTTACAAAAAATGTCAAAACAACATGATCCATCGACTTTTCTGTATCTTTGACACCCAAAAGAACAGTTCCTTCATTATCTGTAAATTTGATCGCATTGCTTATCAAGTTGGTTATAATCTGCTGAAGACGAAGAGGATCTCCTATAAGAGCCTTTGGTGTATCAATATCTATATCAACTATAATTTCAATGCTCTTTTCAGCCGCCTTATTAATTAAAACATCAACCGATCTGTCCATTATATCGTCAATACTAAAGGGACGAATTTCCAAATCCAGCTTGTCGGCTTCTATTTTTGAAAAATCCAGGATATCGTTAATGATCCCAAGCAGGGAATAAGCAGAAGACTGTATTATTTTAAGATAGTGCTCTGCCTTTGGAGGCATTTCCTCATTCAACGCGAGTTCTGTCGCAGCTATGACTCCGTGCATGGGAGTCCTGATTTCATGGCTCATGTTTGCAAGAAACTCGCTCTTGGCCAGCGCGGCAGCTTCAGCAGCTTCCCTGGCTTTCTCTTCCTCAAGATATGCTTTTTGAAGCCTGTTTTCTGCTTCCACCTCTACAGTTATGTCACGAATTATCTCAAATGCTCCTAAAATTTTGCCTGAGGAGTCTCTTAATATAGAAGAAATAGACACAACAGGAATTTCTTTTCCTTTGCTGTCTGTTAGGGTAAACTTTATTGCTTTGGTGACTTTACCCGTTTGAATTGCTTTTTTAACGGGGCAGTCTTTTTTGCATGCACTGCTATGGAAAACTTCGTGGCAGGGTTTGCCTATCGCTTCTTCCGGAGTAAAACCTGACAAGCGGGCAGCATTTTCATTAATAAACGTGACTTTCATGTCCGGATCAACCATTAAGAAAGGATCAACTATTCCGAGCTTCAAACTGTTGGCATACTCTATCCTGTCACGTATGCTTTTTACCATGAGGTTGAAGTTGCGAGATAGCCCTCCAATTGAATCTTTATGATCATCATGTACTACAACGGTGATATCTCCAGCAGCTACCTGACCGGTTTTTGCTCTCAGAAGCTGGATTCGCTTAGTAACCAGCCTTGAAAAGAAAAAGTTTATAACCACGACTACCCCAATGATTGCAGCAATAAAATAAATAATAAGACTGTTACGAGTATTAACGATAGCAGTAAATACCTCTTTGACAGGCTGCTTGATGATCATAGCACCTATAACTTTTCTGATAGAGCCATGGCAATGGTGGCAAGAGTCTTCATTAAGGATAGGTTTTATTGTTATAAGATATGGGGTATGATTTTCCGTTTCGGAAAAGGAAATATCAGGAGCCTGTCCGGTCAATAATGATTCAGCCAGGGCATCACGCGATTTGCTTTCATAAAGGTATGTTGCCATGTTTTTGTAAATTCGCTCCTCTTCAGAAGCATACATAATCATCTTTTGAAAGTCGGAAATATATACCTGAACCCCCTCCATGTGGTGTTTTATGTCCTTCATCTGTTCTCTGATAGTTTTGCAGTCGCCCACTGACATAGGGAATTTAATTCCACTATAAATACTTTCAAGCAGGTGGTCTGATGAACTGGCCACCTGGTTCATGGCGGTTTCTTTATGTATGATCAGACTTTTATAGAGACTTAGTCCCATGAAGAAGCCAACAACCATTATGGTTGCCACAAGAATCTTAGTCCTCATTTTTGTATTTTTTAAAATAGTATCTATCGGATTCATTTTAATATCGCCTCCGGTAGTTATGGGGTGTTTGGACTGTTATCTAATATAACTGGTATCACAAATCCATTGCAAGAGGAAAAAAGGGGGATAAAAACGGTTCACGGTTTACGGTTTACGGTTGCTCAAAAGGGTGCAATACAAAAAAGTTGCATCATTGATGATAATATCTTTAGCCATTGAATATACTGATTTAATGTCGAATGTCGAACAGGGAATGTCGAATTACGAAGTCTTGTTTTTGTTTTGTTTAGCAATACCTATGCTTGTTACAAAAATCGAGATCAATTGAATGAGTTAAAAAACCTATATCAAATGGCAGAATTCCTTCCTTCGACATTCATTATTCCCTGTTCGACATTCGATATTCAAAAAAGCTACCCATTTAATGTCTTATATCTTATCACTTTTTTGTATTGCACCTCTCAAAACATAAAACCGTGAACCGTTATAATCATTCCTTATTTTTGTTTATTTCTTCTATAATTTTCTGCGATATCTGAGCAGGGACTTCGTCATAATGTGATAATTCCATTGAAAATGTTCCACGACCGCCTGTCATAGAATTAAGATCCGGCGCATAAGTTAAAAATTCCGCCATAGGCACGTGGGCATTTATGACCTGATTTTTACCTTTGGTATCCATTCCCAGCACCCTGCCTCGCCTGCTGTTCAGATCACCCATAATATCTCCCATAAATTCATCGGGTGTAATTATTGAAACCTTCATTACAGGCTCCAGAAGAACCGGCTTTGCTTCTTCGGCAGCCTTTTTAAAAGCAAGAGAACCCGCGATCTTAAAAGCCATTTCAGAAGAATCTACTGCATGATATGATCCATCATCAAGCGTAACCCTGAAATCAACAAATGGGAACCCGGCAAGGACTCCCTTCTGGCAAGCTTCCAGTATCCCTTTTTCCACAGCAGGGATGTAAGTTTTAGGTATTGCGCCACCAACGATACCATTAACAAATTCAAATCCCTTGCTTCGTTCTAAAGGTTCCATCTGAATCCAGCAGTCGCCATACTGACCATGTCCGCCTGACTGTTTTTTGTGTTTTCCCTGAACACGCACCTTTTTTTTGATTGTCTCTTTATAGGGAACTTTCGGAATATTTAAGAAGACTTCAACATTAAACTTTCTTTTAAGCTTTTCAATAGTAGCCTCAATATGTACCTGGCCTCTTCCGGATAAGAGGATTTCCTTTGTTTCAGAATTCCTGGTAAGTTTTAAAGCCGTATCTTCCTCTAACAACTTTGAAAGAGAAATAAAAACTTTATCTTCATCTCCTTTTGTCTTGGATTCAAGAGAAAACGAAATAAGTGTTGGAAGTGGTTCCATGCATTTGAATTTTACTTTATTACTTTCACTGCAAAGCGTATCACCGGTAGTGGTATTTTTAAGTTTGGCTACAGCAACAATGGCTCCTGGGCCTGCTTCGTTAATTGGTTTCTGTTCTTTGCCTGTAACCATTAAAAGCTGGTTGAATCTTTCTTTTAACTCTTTGTTTGAATTATAGAAAGTACCGTCTGATCCCAGCGAACCTGATACAATTCTGAATATTGAAAGACGGCCGGCATATGGATCTGTCACTGTCTTAAATACAAATGCTGAAAAAGGTGCCTCAGGGTCGGGATGACATTCGATTTCGTTTTCGCCCGATGGATCAGTACCGATTATGGAACCCCTGTCAAGGGGCGAAGGCATACAATTGACAATAAAATCTGAAACAAGATCTATGCCTATATTCTTTATTGCAGAGCCACAAAGCACAGGTGCAAATGCCCTTGATAAAATTCCTTTTCTTAAAGCCGCCTCAATATCATCATTTGACAAGGTTTCGCCTTCAAGATACCTTTCGAGGAGTTCATCATCAGCCTCAGCAATATTTTCGACAAGCGCTTCACGTTCACTCTCCACCAACTCCTGCATATCTGATGGTATATCAATTTTTTTTGCTTTGCCTTCAGTATTATATGTATAAGCTTTCATGCCGACAAGATCGACAACTCCTTTAAATTCGGATTCAGCACCTATTGGAAGTTGAAGAATAATCGGTTTTGGTTCAAAAGTATCTACAGAATCTTTTAAAGTGCGAAAAAAATCCGACCGTTCCCTGTCCAGTTTATTTATGAAAATAACGCAAGGCAGATCTAATTCACCAGCAAAATCCCATGCCATCTCGGTCTGAACTTTCAAACCATCAACAGCATCTATAACGACAACAACCGCATTAGCTGCCTGCATACAGTTTCTAGTATCTGAAAAAAAGTTCTGATCACCCGGCGTATCAATTATACTTACTATCTGTTTTTTCCAGTTGTATTGGTGAAATCCAGTGCTTAAACTCATTGTTCGTTTAAGCTCTTCCGGCTCAAAGTCCATCACAGTATTGCCGTCTTCAACACGTCCCAATCGTTTGATAACTCCAGCATTATATAGCATGACTTCCGCCAGAGAAGTTTTCCCTGCGCCTCCATGGGCAACAAAAGCAATATTTCTTAATTGTTTAACCATTTCACTCATTTAAACTCCTCTCTGATTGAATTATTTTAATCAAACCAAAAAATTTCTTTTATATGTTTAACCTAAATAAATCAAGATTAAAAAGCAGGGATCAGGGGTCAGGGGTCGGGTGTTAGAGAAATAAAAAACTCCTTGTTTCCCTTGGAACCAAGTATTGGCGAAGGAATGACTGGCTCGCATTTCAGACCTGTTTTAGTAAAAAATTCTGAGAGATCCTTTATAACCTCATTATGAAGATTAGAATCGCGAACCACACCGCCTTTTCCGACCTTGCCTTTACCAACTTCAAACTGTGGTTTTATCAGCGCAATAATTCTGGAATCTTGTTTTAAAAACTTAATTACTGAGGGTACAACAATTTTGAGGGAAATAAAGGAAGCGTCTATAGTAATGAGATCCACGAGTTGGGGCAGGGTATCAGCAGAAATATTCCGAATATTTGTACGTTCTATAACAACGACTCTTGGATCCTGCCTCAGCTTCCAATCCAGTTGTCCATATCCGACATCTACGGCAAAAACACAGTCCGCGCCATGCTGCAACAGACAGTCTGTAAATCCGCCGGTAGATGCGCCCACATCAAGACATACAAGGCCGTCAACTTTTATTTTAAAAGATTTTAATGCTTCTTCAAGTTTAAGACCGCCCCTGCCGACATATGGAATATCTGTTCCTTTCAGAACAATATCGTCATCTTTAGCTACAAGAACTCCCGGTTTATCTATTCGCTGGTCATTTACAAAAACCTTGCCTGCCATTATCAAAGCACGGCCGCGTTGACGACTTGATACTAATCCTTTTTCAATAAGCAGCACATCAAGCCTTGCCTTTTTTGAGACCTTTGCAAAACCCCGTCTTTTGCCCAATTTCTGTGTCAGGCTCAACATTTTGCACGCAGTGAAGCTTTAGCTTTATCCTCAAAATACTCCACGTATTCCTGTGGTTAAAATTTTCGCCTTCCTTGAACTTGAACAAAAATTAGCATTTTTCAAAGGTCTCGAATCTTACCGGCATCTGTACAGGTATTATCAACTTAACTCTATATGCAGAGCCTGCAATCTGTAGCAACACGCCTCAGTTCTCCCCCTTTGATACGAATTTTAAGGAAGATATCATGGCATCCGGCAGGTAGAGCACTGCTGTCGAAAACCGCAACCCACCCGACCTTAAAATCCGGAAATGCTTCTCTTTTTAGGTCAAAAACCTCTGCTACATCGGGCCTGATGATTCCCAAATCAGCATTCTTTGACACATGGTTCGGTATAACGACAGACAGCTCTGCTATATGCGTATTTCTGCGACGGTCAAAAGCCCACCCATGGATAGAGATGGTTTTTGGCAACGGCCGTAATGTCACTACTCTTTTTTCTCCATCCCTTTTTGCATTAAACTCAATGTCCGAAGCTACATCAATGACGAATTCTATATTTCCTTTATTGTCAACATAGAAGCTTTTAATCCAGTAAAGCAGTGTATCACGGTTGTGGTCGCTGCCGTTATGGTTAAGCCAATTTTCATACTGTGAAAATAAAAGATGTCCTGCTGAGCCGGTAAAAGGTATTACGCCGTAGAGCAGGGAGAACTGCTGCTTTAGTTCTGAGAGAGGAGAATTTTCTTCTATGGCAAGTGCCAACGCACTGGCGAACCCCGTTCTGTCAGCACCACCTTTACAATGAAGCAGAAGCGGTCTGTGAGCCGCCTTCAGCGCTTCAATAAGGGCATCGAGTTGAGTGCAATTCGGAAGACTG
>JAUWQK010000163.1 GCA_030611115.1 Deltaproteobacteria bacterium | reverse complement strand
CTAAAGTTTCGCACCCCCTCTATGCAACAAAAGCTTTAAGGCTCATAGGAATTAGTGGGTGCGAAACTTGAGTAAATAAAATATAAAGGAGATAGAAAATGGAGGAAATTCGGATGCTGTTGGTCGATGACGAGGACGACTTTAGAATAACTCTTACTAACAGGCTGAAATTAAGGAAAATAGATATCACGGATGTAGCAAGCGGCAAGGAGGCTATAGATCTGGTCAGACAAAAGTCTTTTGATGTAGCTGTTATAGACGTTAAGATGCCGGGAATCGACGGTATTGAAACCTTGAAGCAGATCAAGCAGCTCCAGCCGGCCATAGAGATTGTTATGCTTACCGGACATGCCTCGATCGAGTCTGGTATGGAAGCCATGAAATTAGGCGCTTATGATTATGTAATGAAACCTTGTGATATCGACGAACTGCTTATCAAAACAGGAGAGGCTTACCAGCACAAGCTGCTCAAGGAAAAAGAAAAATAGTAAACGTTCACAGAACATTGAAAATAGAAATTGGGCCTTCATTTCTCCCAGATTTCTACTTTCCAATTTCAAGTTTCAAGCCGTGAATGGCTACGAAAAATAAAGGAATTGCAGGGAATACTGTCAGACTTGTGAAAATCTATAGTCCCCTGCAAAGGTCATTATATAATTTTTTCAATGACTCCCTCATCATAGAGTTTAAGAAAAGCATCTACAACATCAGGATCAAATTGGGTGCCGCTTCCTTCTTCAATCATTTTTATTATCCCGTTTTTCTTCATCTTTTTTCGGTAGGCTCTATCAGAGGCTATGGCATCATAAACGTCTGCAACAGAAAGTATGCGTGCAAGCAATGGTATTTCTTTATTTTTTAAACCATCAGGATACCCTGTTCCATCAAAGCGCTCATGACATTTTATTATTTCTTTTTCACTCTCCAGCAACCCTAACTGTCCTATTATACTTGCGCCGATATTTGGATGCGCCTTGATAATATTATGCTCTTCTTCTGTATAAGTTCCTGGTTTAAGCAGGATGGCGTCCCTTATTCCTATCTTTCCAATGTCGTGAAGATGGCCCGCAAAATTGAGAATGTCTAATTCCTCTGAAGTGCAACCCATCTCTTTTCCTATAACGATTGCTATGCTGGTCACTCTGTTTGAGTGCTGCTGGGTATATGGATCTCTTGCCTCTATAGTTTTTACAAATGCATAGAGAGTTGAGAACAGATTTTCGTAAATATTCTCATAAAGAGCGAGATTTTCAATAGCATATGCTGCTTTGTTCGTCATAAATGATAAATAATATAAATCCTTTTCAGTAAAAAGAATGCTGGATTTTTTTATGCATGCAGTCAGAACACCAAATACTTTTTCCCTGATTGCCAGCGGTACCAGCATAAATGATAATATATCTTCAGGTAAACCCCTTGTTTCTTTGTTTTCGGAAATCAACAACGGCACCTCATCCGATACAGTCTCCATTATCAACTTTTCGATGGCTGTATCTATGCCGGCGGAGCTTTTAGTTTTGTCAGGGATTGATGTAGCGGCAGTAACTTCAAACGGTCTTTTTGCAGCCTCATTGATTACATAAAAGCTTGCTTCATCAGCATGCATGATCTTTATTGTCGTATCTACTAACCGCTTGAATACATCGGAGCTTGAGCCGGTAATTGTAAAATCGCTCATTATTTTGTTTAAGATGTTCAGTTCTTCAACTTTATAGAGCAATTCTCTGTTTAATCTTTCAAGCTGTTCTTTACCTTCCACTTCCTTTTTTAAAATCAGGTTTTCTACAAACAACTGTCGTTCACGTAAAACGCGCTTGAGACAAACCTCCATCTGGTTAAGATTAACCGGCTTGATCAAGAAATCTACAACGCCGTTTTTAAGGGTTTTGATCGTATTTTCTAAGGAAGGATAACCGGTCATAATAATTACAGGGTATAGTATTATCGGTTTTCCTTATATGTTCAGCGAGTTCGAGGCCGTCCATTTCAGGCATATTAATATCGGTGAAACAGCAGTCAATGCTTTCGTCTCCTAAAATTTTTACTGCCTCAAGCCCGTTTTTTGCAGTAACCACCTGATATCCTTTTTGTTGAAAATATTCATTTGCTATATCCAGAATACTTTCTTCATCATCTACAAATAGGATTTTTTCTTTTTTATTGTGTATATTCTCTTTTAACATAACGGTTTAACGCTTCCCACATCCTTAATAATTTGTCAAGTTTGACAATAAAGATATAAAATGATTGTTCTATATAAAACTATTTGGTAACTACTCAGGTGGATAGGCTGAAGGCTGAAGACTGTTAGGAAAAAACGCATTAAAAGCCATGTTTGATGCAAGAATTAGATATTTCCGCCAAAGTACGGCAATCGTGCTCTTCTGACCCCTTCAGCCTTCAGTCTAAACAGCTTCAGCCTGACTACGCGAGTAGTTACACTATTTGTTATTATTTAAGTATTAAGGTTCACGGTTCACAGTTAACAGTTGATCAAAATATATCAGCCGAAGGCTAACAAGAAGCAAGAGGCTTAGTCCTGCCTGTGGCAGGCAAGTGTGAGAATTTAGTGTCAAAACATAAAACTGTGAGCCGACAACAGTTAACGGTTACCTTGTTTCTTTATTATAGGGGAGAAAAGATTGCTTGCAAAAGTTTTAAGCAGCGCTGTTATCGGGATAGATGCATACCTGATTGAAGTTGAGGTTGATATAATGCAAGGTCTCCCTACTTTTACCACTGTGGGACTTCCTGAAGCTTCTGTAAAAGAAAGCAAAGAAAGAGTTAAGTCCGCTATTAACAATTCAGGCTTTGTTTTCCCGGATGACAGGATAACTGTTAATTTAGCACCGGCAAATATTAAAAAGGAGGGTACAGGTTTTGATTTGCCTATAGCATTAGGAATATTAGCCGCAACAAACATTATTTCACAAGAAGTCATTTCTAAATATCTTGTTTTAGGTGAACTCTCTTTGGATGGTCGTATTAAGCCTGTAAAAGGCTCACTTCCCATGGCTATAGCGGCAAAAACAGCAAACTATGAAGGGATAATTGTTCCTTACGATAATGGCAGGGAAGCATCTGTAGTAAAAGGA
The DNA here is from genome assembly GCA_030611115.1 of Deltaproteobacteria bacterium. The sequence goes on along the minus strand of JAUWQK010000163.1, from coordinate 1,111 downwards.
ATTTCAGTTTATCCTGTAAAAACCCTGTCTCAGGTAGTAAGTTTTTTCCGCGGATTCTCTCAAATTACAGCCGAAGTAACAGATATTTCCGCCATATTTGACAGAAATAACAAATTCGATGTGGATTTTTCCGAGGTAAAGGGCCAGGAACATGTAAAAAGGGCATTGGAAGTTGCAGCAGCAGGCGGCCACAATCTTATCATGATCGGGCCTCCGGGATCAGGCAAGACTATGCTGGCAAAGCGTCTTGCCAGCATACTGCCTCCAATAACGTTTGACGAATCTATTGAAACCACAAAAATATTCTCTGTAGTTGGAATGCTTGCAAAAGGCCAGGCGCTTATTACAAAAAGGTCTTTCAGGTCACCCCATCATACAATATCAGATGCAGGTTTAATAGGCGGCGGTCAAATTCCGAAACCAGGAGAAGTCAGCCTGGCACACAATGGTGTACTTTTTCTGGATGAACTCTCTGAATTTAAAAAGCATGTATTAGAAGTTCTTCGACAGCCTTTAGAAGATCAAACAGTAACTATTTCCCGCGCTTCTTCAACAATTACCTATCCTTCAAGTTTTATGCTGGTTGCTGCAATGAACCCATGCGCCTGCGGTTATTTTTCCGATCCAAAGCACGAGTGCAGGTGTTCGTATCAGCAGATCCACAGGTATAGATCAAAGATATCAGGCCCTCTTATGGACAGGATAGATATTCACGTGGAAGTTCCTGCCGTGCCATACAGGGATCTTATGGGAAAATTCGATTCAGAGTCGTCTGAGAATATCAGAAGCCGGGTTTCAGCGGCACGCAAACTTCAGTCTCAAAGATTTGCAAGATCAAAAATATACTGCAACGCTCAGATGAACTCTCGCCATATAAAAAAATATTGTAAAATAGATGATGCATCTTGCAGCCTTCTGGAATTAGCCATAGATAAACTTGGCCTTTCCGCACGAGCATACAATCGCATACTTAAAATTGCCAGGACTATTGCAGATCTTGAAGCTGAAAATGATATAAAGATTGACCACATTTCCGAGGCGGTTCAATACAGGAGTCTGGACAGAAATAAACACCTGACGTAACGGTTCATATTCACTATTGCTTTAAGTT
>JAUWQK010000171.1 GCA_030611115.1 Deltaproteobacteria bacterium | reverse complement strand
CTTGCCGGTGTGGCCGCCGGGAAGGATCGCGCCGCGATCTTTTATCGACACGCTGAACATCCTGGATTGACCGTTGTTGGAGATGCCCAGTTCATCGCCAATTGTGGAAGACAATAAATTAGTGGGCGCTCTGCCTTTTCCCTTTGCCGGTTTTTTCCCGATCATCGGATAACGGTCATCCTCACAATTGTAAATGACCCGCCCCTTATCCATGTCAAACCAGTCGCCGGCCACAATGCCGTTGTACGCTGGGTAGGTGCCTGTGAACAGTGCAGCATGGCCGATGGGTGTTTCTGTATCGGCATGTTGAAAGTGGGCGTTTATGTAATGGGTTCCCTTCTCCATAAGATATCTGAACCCGCCTTCTCCCAATCGATCTTTATAACGCATGGGAAAATCACCACGCATCTGGTCAATCGTGATCTGAAGTACGAGCTTGGGCTTTCCGTAAGCCGGTCCTGCAACTGCACAAGCTGAAAACACCAGCATCAAAAGCGGGATCATCACAACAGAGAATAATTTTGCTTTCATAAGTCCTCCTTTTAAATTCATAAAATTTATTCCAATACGCAAGCTCGTGTCAGGCGGTTAGGGTCGGGCCAAACTTTCATATTGAAATATCTTGATTAATGTTGATAAAATGGAGGTTGGTGGAAGTTGGGGTCTCTATGAGCGGCTCTGTTTAAAGGAAAGGGACTGCTCCCACCAGGGCGTTCCGTTATTAACTGAAAAGAGAGCGCCCCCTTACGGGGGCACTCTCTTTATTTACAGGTTTTAATGATTGCATCCACCTTAATTCCCTATCAGGATCATGAGGGAAAGCTAAAACTCAGCGTCCGGTCGGAGGGGTCTGCAATTGCTCCATGACCTGGTCAACGGTGAAGCTGGCCGCCTTCTGGCGCGGCGGGAACTTCTTGAAAGTCTCCAGGAACTTTCCGACATATCCCTGCGCCGGTACCAACAGAAAAGCATGATCCATCCACCAATCCCAGTATGTGTTCGAGGTAATAGAAGCACGCTCGTAGGGATCCATGCGCAGGTTAAAAAGCCACGGTATCCGCGTATTTACCAGGGGCTCGCCCCAGACCAACATGGAGCCCTGCGCTCTCTGCTGGGCGAAGACAACCTTCCAGTTATCGTAGCGTAGCGCCTGCAGATCGCCATCGTCGGAGAAGTAGAAGAACTCTTCGCGGGGACTCTTCTGCTCTTTACCGGTCAGGTAAGGCAGGAAGTTGTAACCGTCGAGATGAACCTTGTATTTCATTTTACCCGCCTTGTGACCTTTCTTTAGCTTCTCCTTTATGTTGGGATCGCCTGCGGCCGCAAGCAGGGTGGGCAGCCAGTCCATGTGCGACATGATGTCGTTGGAAACGGTATCGGCCTTGATTTTGCCAGGCCAGCGCACCATGGCGGGTACCCGGTAGGCAATGGCATTCGTTTTGATTTAGAAAAAAAATAATTTTGAAATATAGTAGGGTACCAGATTGAATTCATAGTCTTACAATACAAAACTTAATATTTTTCATTTTGTGCTTGACTTCTGCACAAACCCTATGTATATTAAAATTCATGGAAAATATTAGCACATTACCCAAGACCACATTTAGCGGACGTCGATTTACCAGAAAGCAGCTTAGGCAGGTGCAGGAGACAGTTGAGATGTTCAAAAATCTCAGCCGTAAAGAATTAGCTTTGACTATATGTGAGCATCTTGATTGGAAATCTCCCAACAACAAACTTAAAATTAATTCTGCTTTAACATTATTAGAAAAATTGGAATCTTATGGTGTTGTAGCTCTTCCTGCTAAAAGAATATGTAAAGCACCTGTTCGACGTACACCTGCTTTTGTTGAACACCCTGAAATTATTCCCGTTAATGATTTGCTTGATAATATTGGTCCCATTTCATTAAAGAGAATAATCTCAAAGGAAGATCGGGAAGAGTGGAAAGCATACATCCAAACCTATCATTATTTAGAATACAAACATCCGGTTGGAGCGCATATCGGCTATTTTATTATTTCTGAAGCTCGACAACAGAAACTCGGATGTCTGTTGTTCACAGCGTCAGCAGCATTATCTCTGGCTCCGAGAGATAAATTGATCGGTTGGGGGAAAAAGCATCGACAAAAGCTCTTACATCTTATAATCAGCAATAATAGATTTTTAATTTTCCCATGGATAGATGTACGTAATCTTGCAAGTCATGCTCTATCTCTTGCTGCAAAACAAATCAGTAACGATTGGTTGAATATACATGGTTATAAACCTGTACTTATTGAAACGTTTGTCGATACAACCAAATATTCCGGGACTTGTTATCAAGCAGCCAATTGGCAGTATCTTGGTAAAACCAAAGGACGTGGGCGTTTTGATCCAACACATGAATGCAAACAAACAATAAAAGACATTTATATATATCCATTGGAATCAAATTTTCAAGATACGCTCACAAGCTACCAGAGCTCTTCAGCTTTGAAAAAAAAATATAGAAATGATGTTCAGCTAAGCAACACTCATTCAGTTACCAATGATTTCATTATGTTATGGGAAAGAGTCGTTACTATTATTAATGAAATTGCCTCTCAATATGATGAACTATGGCAAGTCAGAAGACGTGTTATAAATTCCATGCTGATAATTCTTTTGATTTTTCGATTAGTCTGTTCAAAAAATACACAAAGCTACGGCACTACAATTGATGAACTTTGGGACAATTGTGATAAATTAAACTTACCTTTACCTCAGAATGGTTCTATTGCACCTTCTTCTTTTTGTGCAGCACGCAAAAAGCTGGACGAAACTGTTTTCAAACAAATTAATCAAAAAATTATCACCACCTATGCGCAGAAACACCAGAAAAATGATACATATACGTGGTTGGGTCATAAAATTTTTGCAGTAGATGGTTCTAAAATCAATCTTCCACGAAAATTATTATCTTCCGGTTACAAACTGCCATCAGAAAATGCAAATTATCCACAAGGACTGTTGAGCTGTCTCTACCAGGTAAAATCTCAGATGCCTTTTGATTTTGAACTGGTCTCACATACAAACGAACGAGCGTGTGCACAAAACCACTTATCTATATTAGAGGAAAATGATGTTGTAATTTACGACAGAGGATATTTTTCCTATGCAATGCTTTATCACCATTTTAATTTCAAAATCCATGCTATTTTCCGTTTACAAAATAATAGTTACACTGTTATCAGAGACTTTTTTTCCAGCCATGATACAGATATTGTTGTCACTATTAACCCTTCTACAGATACACGGCGGGAAATCATACTGAAAAACCCGGACATTAAAGTAGTTCCGATGCAAATACGTCTTATCAAATATCAGATAAACGGTAGTATATATTGCCTGGGCACCACACTTATTGATAGAAACAAATACAGCAATATACAAGATTTTATTGATCTCTATCATGCCCGATGGGGAGTTGAAGAACTTTATAAAATCAGTAAGTGTATATTTTCCATTGAGGATTTTCATGCAAAAAGTGAACGTGGTGTCAAGCAGGAAATCTATGCACATTTTGCACTTATTACTATGAATCGTATTTTTGCCAATCAGGCAGATGTGGATCTCAACCAGACCAATAATCCTGCAGATCAGGAAAAGGATTTTTTGCTAAAAAGACAAACAAATAAGATTAAAGCAAATTTTAAAAATTGTATTCAGATTTTTTCAAGAAGCATAGAAGAATTACTTTTTTTACAATCAAAAATGGATACCACTATTAAACGTATCTATCATTTTATTATTGGTCGCTATCAAAAAGAAAGACCAGGTCGATCATATGTTCGAAAGTCCATGAAACCTCAACAAAATTGGCGCCCCACAAAAAAGAAAATAAAGAAGATGCAATCTTTGGCAACGTAAGCAATAAGTTACTATCAATGTATTCTCTTAAACGAATGAGCTTAGTTCTTAAACGAATGCCATTGATTGTCGGGGCTGGTCCTGCCGGTGTGACTTGTGCCTATCATCTGGCCGGCAAAGGTCATGAGGTGACCATTTACGAACA
>JAUWQK010000042.1 GCA_030611115.1 Deltaproteobacteria bacterium | reverse complement strand
ATGACAACATAACTTATTGATATTTAAGACTTTGATTGTTTTGAATTCCGCGAAATATGGCTAAGCCGTAAACTCACGTTAGCTTTAAGAAAGGAGGGTCTTGAGTGACACTCAAGTATCAACATTCCATTTTGCTTGTAGATGATGAAGTTTCTATTACAAGATTGCTTGAACGGATTTTACGCAGAAAAGATTACAGGATTTTAACGGCTTCGGGCGGAAAGGAAGGGCTTGATCTGCTTAACACGTTAGAAGAGCCTGTTTCACTGATTATCTCTGATCAACGTATGCCGGAAATGACCGGTACTCAATTTCTGGAGAAAGCGAGGAAAATTTTTCCTGATGCGTACAGATATCTTTTGACTGGTTATTCTGATATGGATGCCGTTGTTGATGCCGTCAATAAAGGAAAAATTCACAGGTATCTGACTAAACCGTGGAATGATGATGATGAGCTGCTGGTTCAGGTTCGACAGTCACTTGAGCAGTATGAACTGGTGCTGGAAAACCGGAGGCTTTTAGAACTTACGAATACGCAAAACAAAGAACTCAAAGAACTCAATAAAAAACTGGAGGAAAAGGTAAGCGAAAGAACCCTGGAAATCAGGCAAAAAAATATAGACTTAGAAGAAGCTAACAAAAAACTGGAAGAAAGTTTTTTAGACACAATTCGATTGTTGTCTTCATTAATTGAAAATTTAAATCCCGAACTGGGAAGATATATGAAACAAGTAGCGCAACTTGCAAGAGGTGTTGCCGAAGATTACGGGCTGGATAGCGAAGAGCTTGATCAAATTGAAATAGCCGGTATGATACATGATATCGGCTTATTGGGATTATCCCAAAGAATATTATTGAAAAATGAGAAAAATATGAGCGAGGTGGAATTAAAAATGTACCACCAGCATCCTGTTATTGCTTCGGTATGTCTCGAAACTGTGGAAAAATTTGACAAAGTAGCTAAAATTGTACTTTATCATCATGAAAACTTCGACGGCAGTGGTTTTCCTAATGGGTTAAAAGAAACCGAAATTCCTTTGGGGGCGCGTATCATAAGAGCGGCGGCGGATTATTGCAATATAATATATATGTGGCCCAAGGATATGAAATATATTATTGGCAAAGCAAGAAAATATTTTGGTCCATCGGTTAATATTTTTTCTGTTACAGATCCTGAAAAAATAATCGAAGAAGTAGCATCAAAAGTCATTCAGCTTGGCGCTTACCAGAAATATGATATCAATGTTGTAATAAAATTGATAAAAATAGCAAAAGAAGCAAAATTATCTAAAAAAGAAAATAAGCAGGACATGTGGATTAGTTATAAAAAATTGAAAGAAGGTATGGTTTTGACGCGAGATCTTCGTTTAAAAGACGGCAGGCTTTTACTTGCCGGGGGTATGAAGGTCAAAAAATCGTCAATCAGCTCTATTCAAAAACTTGGAGAAAACAAGCTTATAGACGATCGGATTAATATAGTGCCTTAACAGACATCCTTCAATCAGCAACGAGTAACGAGCATGGATTCAAAAACAATATTTAAAAAGCTTGATCGTATCGACGATCTTCCCACATTGCCCTCCATTGCATGGAAGTAAACAAGATGCTCAGGGATTACGATACATCCATCAGCAAGCGGTGTGATGTATTTTGAACACAAACCATTCCTTAAAGAAAGCAAACAACGGAAAAAATGAAAACGGTGAATATAACCATGAAACATTGAAAAAAATAGGTAACCAATAAGGAACAGAAAAATGGAGAATTTAGCATGTGATAGAATCAAGGGATTTCTTAAAGGAGTCTATCAACATCACGAAAGAATTGACGGCTCCGGATATCCGCAGAGTCTTTCGGGGAAGGACATTCTTCTTGAAGCAAGAATTATGGCCGTGGCCGACAAGGCCTCTGTCCAGCGGGTGAAAGTCTCGTCGCGCCTAAAAAAATTTCTTGACAAACTTATTTTCAATAAGTAAAGAGACTTCTTTCATTTGACGGCAATAAGTTTCAGTCAACTATTAATTGTAATAGCTTTATAATCAGCTATTACTGTAACCATAGAGGATTGGATTGAGATGATGTAAATTCTTTTTCTAATTTGGAAATCACAGTTAATAATATAGCAGATCCCCATATGGTATAATTCCAAATGCGGGATTTTTTATTTTCAGTTTTTCAGTTTTTGTAATAGCATTAATAGGATATATTAGGGTAAAAACATTATGGAAAAGACTTCTCACAAAGTTAGAAACATAGGCATAAGCGCACACATTGATTCAGGTAAAACCACGCTTACCGAAAGGATTCTCTTTTACACCAAACGCATACATACAATACATGACGTGAAAGGAAAAGATGGTGTTGGTGCAACAATGGATTCCATGGAGCTTGAAAAGGAGCGCGGTATAACTATAGCTTCAGCGGCAACATATTGTGAATGGCATGACCATGAGATCAATATCATAGATACCCCGGGGCATGTTGATTTTACAATAGAGGTAGAAAGAGCTTTAAAGGTCCTTGACGGCGCAATACTTGTTCTGTGTTCTGTGGGAGGTGTTCAGTCACAGTCCATTACTGTTGATCAGCAGATGAAGCGGTACAAAGTGCCCTGTCTGGCCTTTATCAATAAATGTGACAGAAGCGGAGCCAACCCTTCCCGTGTAATCGAACAGTTGAAGAACAAGCTTGGGCACAATGCGGTTGCGATGCAGATTCCAATAGGGCTTGAAGCGGATTTTGAAGGTGTGGTTGACCTGGTTTCTATGAAGGCTGTTTATTTTGATGGTATAAATGGAGAAAATGTTCGTGTTGAAGATATTCCTGAAAACCTTTTGCCGGAAGCTGTTGGAAAGCGTGAAGAACTGATTGATGTTGCTTCGATGTTTTCAGACGAACTCATGGAGGCTGCTCTTGAGGATAACGTTACGGATGAACTCCTTATTTCTGCTGTGCGAAAAGGTACAATTGCCCGCGAAATAACTCCCGTTTTTATAGGATCAGCATATAAAAATAAGGGGGTTCAGCCGATTCTTGATGCAGTAACAAATCTTTTGCCCTGTCCATCAGAGATAGAAAACCAGGCCCTTGATCTGAGTAATAATGAGGCTGAAGTAATTCTTTCCAATGATTCACAAAAACCGCTTGTTGCTTATGCTTTTAAGATAGAAGAAGGACAGTACGGGCAGCTTACCTATGTGCGTGTTTATCAGGGAGCGCTTGCAAAGGGAGATACAATTTTTAATATCAGGACCGGGAAAAAGGTAAAAGTCGGCAGAGTTGCTCGCATGCATGCAAACCAGATGGAAGATATCGGGAAAATCTCGGCAGGATATATAGGGGCTCTTTTTGGTATTGATTGTGCTTCAGGCGATACTTTTGCGTCTAAAGATATTAATCTTGCCATGACATCCATGTTTATACCCGAACCGGTTATTTCGCTTGCCATTATTCCTAAAGATAGTACGGCTGAAATCAATATGTCCAAAGCCCTGAACCGTTTTTCCAAGGAAGATCCGACCTTTATAACATATGTAAGCGAGGAGACAGGCGATACAATTATTTCAGGAATGGGAGAGCTGCACCTTGATGTATATATAGAAAGAATGCGTCGCGAGTACAACGCAGAAGTTACAACCGGTACTCCTACCGTATCTTATAGAGAAACTATTACGAGACTGGCTGAATTCAACTATACACATAAAAAACAGACAGGTGGCGCCGGGCAGTTTGGCCGTGTAGCTGGTTATATGGAGCCGGTTATTGAAGAAGAATTTATATTTGAAAACAAAATTACCGGTGGATCAATTCCAACACAGTTTATTTCTGCATGTGAAAAGGGATTCAGAAAGTGTCTTGTAAAAGGACCTAAAATGGAATTTCCAGTTACCGGTTTAAAAATTGTTATCAATGACGGACAATCTCATTCTGTTGATTCGTCAGAGATGGCATTCCAGGCGGCTGCCCGTGGGGCGTTTCTGGAAGGTTATGCAAAAGCCAAACCGGTTATTCATGAGCCTATAATGAAGGTTGTGGTTGAGACACCTACAGAATATCAAGGCGCTGCTATGGGTTCTCTTAACCAGAGGCGGGGAATAATTCTTGCTTCTCAGGACGAAGGTTACATGTGTGTTATTGAGGCTCAGGTTCCACTTGCGGAGATGTTTGGTTATTCCACGGTATTGAGATCGTTAACTCAAGGCAAAGCTCAGTTTACCATGGAATTTTGTACATATAAAAAGGTTCCCAATTCGGTTGCCGAAGAGCTGGCAAAAAAGGCAGCAGAAGAAAAGAAGAATGTTGCGTAGTAGCGGTTCACGGTTCACGGTTCACGGTTGATCAAAGCATAAAGTAACTACTCAGGTTAACAGACTGAAGGTAGAAGGCTTTTAGGGAAAAGACTCCCAGAAGCCAATATGTTATTAAAGCGGCCAGAAATTTTGTCCTAAACATAGAAAATAACGTTCAGGAATCATCTGTTTCCTTCAGTCTAAACGCCAGAGTAGTTGCCATGTTTCAATCATTACAAAATTCACCAAAAAACTGCAAACTGTGAACTGTAAACCGACAACCGACAACCGACAACCGATAACTGTGAACTGTTACAAAGAAAGGAATTTCAATATGTTAAAAAAGGAGTTAATCTTCCGTAATCCTCTGAGGCTTATGGGCCATAAAACAGAGAATATTCTTCAGCCGGGAGGGTTTGGTGCTGTGCTGGCGCGAGCTGGTTTAGGCAAAACAGCGATACTTGTGCAGTTGGCCATGGACAGTCTTCTGAGAAGCAGAAATGTTCTTCATATAAGTTTGAATGATTCAGTAAAAAAAGTGTGTTTGTGGTATGAAGAAGTGTTTCGAAATATTGCGGATCAATGTAATCTTCGTCAGACAGAACAGTTATGGGAAGTTGCAGTATCTCACCGGCTTATAATGACGTTTAAGGTAGATAGTTTTAGCGTGCCCAAACTTGAAGAAAGGCTGACCGATCTGATAGAGCAGAACATTTTTTTACCGCAGGCAATTCTTATTGACGGCCTTCCGTTTGATAAAGACATAAGAAAACCTTTAATGGAATTAAAAAAGCTTGCAGAAAGCCGTCTCATGCATGTCTGGTTTACAGTCCGGACACACCGCCACGATGAACCGGGTCCGGATGGTATCCCTGCTTCTCTTTTGCACCTGGCCGATCTTTTTGATGTTATTATTCAGCTTCAGCCCGAAGGAAAAGAAATTCATGTTAAAGCATTAAAGGGAAAACCTGCGGCTTGTGATTGTCCTGAATTGCTTTTGGATCCTTCTACCATGCTGGTAAAAGGATAGCCTTGTCAAATCCAGGTTATCATCACTGTTCCAATTACTATTGAAATTATTCCAAACAGCCTGTAAGTTTGATCCGAAGCTGTATTTAAATACCAGTTCCTGATATTATCAAAAGAATTTTTGGGATTAAAAAGAACAAAGAGTCCTTTGCCTATTGACATAATTCCAAGAACTACTATGAACCAGAAGCCTTGTGCCTGAAATGCTGAAATAATAAGCAGAAGGCCTATTATAATTGCTGAAATCGAAATAATTTTTTCATAACTTTTACTCAGCACGTTTTTAAGCAGATCTCTGCATTGTATGGTATAAAGAATAAAACATGAACCTGACGCGATCAAACTAAAGCTGATAAGATAGAGAAACCATTTCATTGCCGATGCACTCCTTTCACGGTTAACAGTTTACAGTTTACAGTTAACGGTTAACGGTTGCTCAAAAAATAAAACTGTTAACTGTAAACCGTGAACCACTATAATTATAGATTTTTATTCATCCTTTCAAGATTCTCCCTTACAGAAGCCATGCCAGGATCCAAAGCCAGGGCTTTTTCGTACATTCCAATTGCCATGTTAAGATCTCCTTTTTCACGGTAATTTGATCCAAGGCTGGCATAATCAATAGCTGAAAAAGGATCAATTTCAACAGCTATTTTAAGATTTTTAATAGACTTGTCATAGTCTTTAAGTTTGAAATAAGAAAAGCCGAGAGAGTTATAAACTTCTTTCACATTGCCTGCCGTTTCCTTAGCCTTTTCCAATTCGCCCACGGCCTGTTCATACTTTCCAAGGTTGTTGAAACATGTTCCCATATAGATCAAAATCCTGATCCGGTCATCATGTTGGGGCTTTGATCGCAAGGCCTTTGAAAATTTCTCCAGGGCTGCGGCATAGTCTTCTGTTCCAAAATAACAAAGCCCTTTGTAGAAGTGGAAAAAGTACTGACCCTGATATGCCACCTCAACACTTTTAAACGCTTTAAGAGCTTGATCGTACTGTCCGATCTTTGTGTATCCAAGGCCAAGTCGGAAATAAACAGGATCGGTTTCTTCGATTGGAGAGAGGTTCAGGGATTGCTTAAAGTTTTTTATTGCCTGAAAATCGTCTTCTGAATCCTGGCGTAACATCCCAAAATGATAGAGCAAAGCTCCTATCTTTTGGTTCGTGTCAAGAGACTTGGGCAAATCTACAAAAGAATCAAGCACATGTTCTCTGCATCCAAGGCAATCTCTTTTCGACTTATCTTGTTGATAATAATCGGCCAAAAATTCTTCCAGGCTACGCATTTCATGAATTTTTGCCGGACTTTCATTTTTGAGAAATGCATCCATGCAACAGTAAGCATTACCATCTTGAGCCGAGATAATAAGCGAATCCGGACAAGATTCCGTCATAGACAAGTCGTTATTCTCTAACTTATCCAATGAATCATCAAGGATATCCTGGCGAAATAGATTGCAAACCACGTCTGTCATTTTTCTGGAGTTTCCGATGCCGTAGTAAACCTTGTCCGTCAAAGACAGAAGCTTTTCATCTTGAGCCAGATTTAAAGTGTCCTTGTTCAGGTAAAGGCTGGACAACAAAAAAGAGTTTTTCAGCACATCAAGGAGGTCTATAAGCTGGATGGGTTTGACCTGGTCATCGGGAACAAGAACCGGCAGCAATATTAGCCTTGGCAATTCCTGGTGCCTGTAACCTTCCTGGTCAAATTTGTCAGTCGACTGTTTCAGGTATTTGTAACATAGTCTTATGTCATCCATGGCCGATGGGGGGGCAGGATGGACAATATGAACATAAAGCCTGGCAAAGAGGTGCTCGCTGAGAAACTCGTTGATGTTTTTCTGGATACGTTCCACCTGGGGCATGCCGGCAGGAAGATTTTCCGAAACAAGATAAATATTTGATGTCAGGTTAACATGTGAATACAGGAACGATAACGTCTGCAAAACCCATTCAAGATTTTCCTTATCCTGTTCGCCAAGTATTATATATATTTTCTTAAATGCAGGCTTGATCATCATCAATATCTTATCATGACACAATTCGTTTTCCGCCATCCAGGGAATTGGCTTGCCACATTTGTCGGATCTGGTGTAACTCACTGCGGCCCATGTAATCGGTTTCGTACTGAGACCCGATAGACAGATAGGCTGGACGGTTGTTGTTCAACGGGCGTATATTGTAATCCTCGTAATGTTGAGCCATATGTGTACCAAAATAGATTTGCAATTGCTGGGAGTTTGTATTGCCCATTATCCTGACCTTGTTTTTCTTCACAAACTCCAGGGTTTTCACCGCATCCTCAAAGGTCTCATAAGGAAGGCCGTATATGGTAAAAAGTTCAACTTCTATGCCCTGGTTCTGTGCAAGCCTGATTGCCTCGGCTACCTTTTCACTGGTTATATGCTTACCCAGCTTTGACAGGACACGCTCTGAGGCCGACTCAAGTCCAAAGGCAATGGTACTTACTCCAGCCCTTTTCATTTTTTTCAGCAACTCCGGAGTTACAAGGTCTGCACGAGTCTGCAACCACATTTCAGTCTCAAGACCTTGTTTTAAGATGCTATCAAGAATTTCTATAAGTCGTGACGGCTTATAAGAAATATTCGGATCAGCAAACCAAAATCTCTTTACACCTTTTTTTCTTATCCATCTGATTTCTTCAATAACTCTTTCAACGGAATGAAAGCTTATTTTGTGCTTGAAGGCATGGGGGGTGTAACAGTATATGCAGTGGTGCGGACATCCGCGAGAGGTCAGCATAATTGCTTCCCTCATGCGTGAGTAATCAAAAACGTCATCCAGATAGGCTGAGGGATAACGATCTAAATCGGTGTAGCCTTCAAGTTCCGGTGTATCAAAAACAGCATTATTGTCATCTTTGTAACTAACGCCGGAAAGATCCAAAAAGGGCGTTCCATTTTCAATAGCTCGCGCAATTCGCAGCAACGTGAGCTCGCCCGGAGATCGGCATATATAATCTACATCAGGTAACTCTTCAAAAGCTGCCGAGGGCATGAAGGTAGCCTGAGGACCGCCAATAGCTATCTTAATGTTATTGTCAATGGATTTTACGAATTTGGCAAGTCCTGTTATATATAGCATAATTCTCTGATAGGCGGAAAACCCAACCAGAGAAGGTTTAAAGGTGCTGATAAGCTCGTGAAAAGCGGAATGTGATAAAGAGGTGTTCTGTCCAATAGACAATATTTTTACACAAAAGCCTTTGGATTTAAGGAAGGACGCAATATATCCCAGCGAGATAGGTGTTGTTTCCTGTACAAAAGGGTTTATTTCAATCAGCAGAACATTCATAGAGAAAAGTTTTATAGGAAACAGACAGGTTGATGTCAAGGTAAAACGTAACTATAAATTAAGTGAAGTGCGAGGAGGAAATACTATTGCCGGAGAAAATGGGTAACAATCAAATCGCCAGTGAGGTATCAAGGAATAGAAGGTTGAAGGGCAAAGCAATAAAAATCAAAATGCAATTACTTAATATTTAATGGACGACACCGTTTTTGTCAAAGCATTTGCTTTTAAAGCGAATAAAGGTATAATTGATTTAAATTATTAAGCAA
>JAUWQK010000001.1 GCA_030611115.1 Deltaproteobacteria bacterium | reverse complement strand
TATCTATTCTCGACCCCACCTTGGCGAATGGAGGAAGCTCGGCGCTGATCATAACTGATGCCACATTATCTGAACTCAGGTCCTTTCTGGCCGCTTCTTTCATCCCAAGCCCCTGCCTGCTCAACATATTGGCAAGGGTTTCCTTTGTGAATCCGTTCTCAATATCGTCGCCTGTTCCAGCCAGACCAATTACCAGGCCATAGCCGACCAACTGGTTATCCCTGACCCCGCCGATACTGGAAACGTCTTTGATACGGGCGGAGTGCGCATGAGATATAATGATAAAACTAATTGCGAAAGAAATTGCCATGTATGTGAAAATTCTTGCCGTCTTCATAAAATCATCCTCTAAAATGGCCATGACCAATCCACAATACGCGTCAGCCAGCCCGGTCTCATTTTGTCATTAATTACGCCGTTTCCTGTATAAACAATTTTTGCATCGGCAATGTACTGTGATGATATAACATTGTCCGAAGTAATATCATCGGGTCTGATAATTCCGGAAACAACGATATACTGATCTTCAGCATTTATAGCCAACCGCCGTCTCCCCTCTATGAATAGATTGCCGTTGGGCAATATCCTGATGACCCTGGCTGTTATTTTTGCCTCTAATGTACCGTCACGGCTCGTTTTGCCTTTGCCGGTGAGGTTGTTTTTGGAAGAGCCGCCGATCTGAATCGACGGGGTAAGCCCTGCGGTAAGTATATCTCCGTCTGTAAGAGCCTTATTCTTCATGGCGATCTGTTTATCCACCCCTAGGAATGCCGATATGTCCGCAAGCGTTTGGGTATCTCTTCCGGTGCTTGTATTGGCGGAATTGCTGCCCGATGAATATTCGTCTATGATTATTGTAATGATATCATCGACATGCCTTGCTTTATTATCGGTAAAGAGTGAATTTTTTGCATTTTCACCGGGCCAGATGGATCCCACGGGCGGAGGCGATCTATCCTCCTTCGGAACCGGAACCGGAACCTGTTCCGGACCATCTTTTTTTACCATATTAATATTTTTTGAAGAACATCCGGCAATGACAAACAAAAAAAAGACACTTATCAAGACTATGTTGGGTAGTCGAGTGGTCGAATAGTTGTTATGGTTTGATTTCATGACTAATACTCCACCTTTACCAGAGAATTACCTGTCACCCTGGCATAAATCATATTTTTAGACGATGCATTTCTGATCTTTATCAACTCCCCATGCATTCCATCCTGCTCTGACAGCCCGATAGCCGTTATTCTCATCGGGCCGTTTTCAAAAACAATTCTTACCGGCTTCCCCTTCTTTACTATCGGTATGGTTCTCACCATATTCCCGGTTATTTCGGCATTTGGTTTAATATTGGTGCGGAGTTTCATCCCCACAACAGCATCAGGACTCGATATAATATTTGAGGGCAGGCGGTTAAACCACCTTTTGACCAATCTGATATCACCGCGTTCAATCTTAACATTTTTGCGAAGAAATTTAGCGCTGACCACAACATCCATCGCTATCTCTATTCTTACTCTGACGGTTTTTCCATTTAGAAACGTACCCTTTTCATAACACCTGAAAGTAAAAGAAGAATTTCCTATAAAATCCTCATTCCTTTTGCTCAGGACCCGACAGGTAATTTTTTTTCCGGTCAGTCTTAAATCAGACACTGTGGATGGGAATTCCACCCGCACAACGTTTTTCGGCCAGAACATGTTCTTTTCAATATATGTCCTGACATACTCTTTTATTGTTTCTCCTTTTATCACTACTGAGGTAGCTGCGCACAGAGGACTGTTGAAAAGAAACAGGAAAACAACACTTGCAATTAAGAAAAAAGCTGTCTTATGTATTTTGTCTGAAACGCTCACTTACAACACCTCCATTCCCTGTAACCGTTCATAGTTGTCGCCACACAGTTTTTTCAATGATCTATGCAACGCCTGGAGCATTTTAACAACACTACCTCTTGAGTCCGTTGGCCAGCTGTAGCATGGAATCTGCCGTTTGAATGGCCTTTGAATTTATCTCGTATGCTCTCTGACCAACAATCATCTTAACCATCTCATCCACAACGTTTACATTTGACATCTCCAGAAAAGTCTGTGAAATGGTGCCGATCCCCGCTTCTCCGGGATTTCCAACAGTGGCGGCGCCAGAGGCATCTGTTTCGCCATAAAGATTTCTTCCAAGACTGGTAAGTCCAGCGGAGTTGATAAACCTGGCAAGTTCTATCCTGCCGGTTGCCAGGGAAGTGCCTTGCTCGTCTGCTGCCGTCCATGTGCCCCCGCTGTCAACGGTAAAATGTACCATCTCCTCAGGTATGGAAAGTTCGGGTGTCAATTTAAGTCCTTCGGCATTGCACAACATGCCATCCGAGTCAGTCCTGAAACTACCCGCACGTGTGTAAACAGTACGTCCATTATTATCAAGCTGGAAAAATCCATCCCCCTCAATAGCCCAGTCGAATTTATTGCCCGTCTGCATATAATCACCCTGGGTAAATATTTTTTGAACAGCCACCGGTTTTACGCCCATACCTATCTCTACACCCACCGGCAGTTGACCTCCGTCGGATGTCTCGGCCCCTGATTGTGAAGATATCTGATACATGAGATCCTGAAAATCGGCCCTGGCCTTTTTAAAGCCCACGGTATTGATATTGGCCAGATTATTCGCTGTAACATCCTGGCTTATCTGCTGCGCCTCCATGCCGGTTGCAGCCGTCCACAAAGCTCTTATCATGTTAATTCTCCTATAGTTTCCCTACGCGGTTTATTGACAATTTATCCTGTTCCGATACAGTTAGAATCGCTTTCTGGTATGATTCAAAAGTGCGCTGTATATTAATCATTTCGACCATTTCTCTTATAGTCTTAACATTGGAAAGCTCAAGGTATCCGGATTGAATCCGTGAGTTCTCCTCCTTTTTTGCGCCTGCCAGATTATCAGAATCACGATAGAGACCCATATTAAGTTTAATGAGAGCAGATGGTTCACGAAAATTCATGATATTCACTGCATCAACATCCACACCATCCACATTTATTACGCCATCTTGGCTTATCTGGATGTCGTTTCCCGCAATGATAATTTTTCCACTTCTGCCAAGGACATACTCTCCGGCCCGTGTAACCAGCTCTCTGTTCTCATTGAGCATAAACCTTCCATCTTTTGTATAGGCAACACCGTCTTTTGTCTGAACGGCAAAAAATCCCTTCCCGTTTATTGCCAGGTCCAGAACATTACCGGTTTTCTGCATAATTCCCGGGGAATAATCGACTGTTGTTGTCGGTTCCTGCGCGGAGCTGCCTTCATTCGTTCCCCCGCCGGCAGTTCCCTTTAAAAACCGAAACCGCTCTGCCTTGAAACCAGGTGTATTAACATTGGCGATATTATGCGCGGCACAATCAAGCCGACTGATCTGCTTTATAGCCGCATTTGCCAGCACCTCGATACCATTAATCATGTTTTCTGTCCCCTTTCTTTTACACAGAACAATGCAAGTTGCATACCATATGGGCGAAGGCCAGAGATCGGGATGTCGTTAAGCAGTTGATATTACACATTCCCACTCAGGAAGGAGCGTGGGAACGAGGGAACCCTGAACTGTGAAAAGTTATGACTGTTTTAACCTTCCAGCAGGCAAATTTGATCTACTGGGGAAAATTTTTCCCGTTCGGGCAGGTCTTTTGTAGAGGTAGTAGGGTGGTGTCCTATAAACTTTCATCTCTGAACTTTCAACTTTGGTCCCTGTACCTTTCATTGACTGAATAAACGAAGGCCAGTATTTCAGCAACAACCTTATAAAGTTCAGGAGAGATTTCTTCATCGATATCAAGCCGGCTCAGGATCTGTGCCAGCGCGGGATCTTCTTTTATCGGCACCCCATGTTTTTTTGCGAGCTCTATAATCTTTTCAGCCATGAAACCACGTCCCCTGGCAGTAACCCTAGGGGCCGGATCTCTTTTCCTGTCATATTCTATGGCAGCAGCAATGGTCATATCTTTTTTGTTTTTGTTCATACTTGCCTCATTTTACGCCAGAATATCCACGCCCTCCAGGGTAAACAGGTTTTGAAACTCACGACGTTCACTTTTTATCTTTAAATTATCCTTCTCTGTCACACACTTCAGATAATCTATCTCATATCCCAGGGCAGTAAGCCTATCTCCGAGATTTTTCAGAAAAGGCCTGATAAAGTCGCATACGGTTTCATTTCCACATTTCAATACACAGCCTATTTTCTCTGTTTTAATCTTTGCTTCGATAACAATGTCACCCAAGGCGTCCATATTCAGCAGAAACAGAACACTCTTTTCTCCCTGGCGGTCCTTGCCTTGTGAATCTTGATCTCTAAATTTCACAAATATCTCCGCCAGGCCCAAATTTCCCGGAAACAACAGGGGAATTTGAAACATATATTTACCTTCATATTCCTGAAACATATAATTTGTTGCCTGATGAGAGTTGATTGTCTTTAAAGACGAACGGATAAACCCTTCAAGTTTTTCCGCTGCGGGAAAATTTCTGGTTTCCATCAACGACTGAAGCCTGTCAGACATCTTTATCAAGAGTCCCTTTAAATTTTCAGAGGCATTCCTTACATTTATCGTTCTGCCGGATTTTTTTTTCAGCGCCTCTCCCAGCCCCTTTTCCATCAAGTAACCGAATTTGTAGACAAAATCTCTAAGAAAAAGAGGATTTTTTAGACTTTCCTGGGAAAATACCAAGGATTTTAATATGCTTTGTATATTCTTGACATCTTTCTCTCCGAGATAGGTTGCAAGCTCCCCTAAATTTTTAAGACTGAATCTGTCAATCCCCTCTATGAAAAATTCAAAAAGGGCTTTTGGGTTTGAACGGTAAAAACTCAAATAATCCATCAACCCGGAATTTTGCGACATTTTATTCTGAACAATATGAAGAATAGCGTTGGGATGCAATTGCGTCACCCTTACCGCAACCTTTTCTCCTTTCCTGAGCAGCAACTCGGAATTTGCCAAAACTCTATAGTTTTTCAACAGAATCAGCGTCTTCCCGTAGCGAGGGTTTTCCATGATTTCCGCCTCCAAAACTTCGCCAACGGAAAGGGGAGGCAAAAAATCTGCTTTTTTTTGAATTTGTAACAGATAATTTAAGTTACTAGAAGTTATTGCGGGGGGCAGGATTTTCATTTTTTTTTCGATGGAGATTTAAAATAAGACAGGTTTCTCCTTCAGCTAAATTCAACGTATCGGCTATCTCTTTTTCAGTCAGACCCTGTTCGGCCATTTTTATAACATCTTCATATTTCTTCTTGCGGCTTGAATGTCCTGACTTCCGATCGTCGGACTCAGCGTCCGTTTCTTTTATAAGAGCTCTCAATCGCTTCTCTTTTTCATCCAGGACATATCCGATCTCTTTAACTTCATTCAAGGCCTGGAAAAGACAATCGGTAGAGAGCCGGGACTCTTCAATCAATTTCTTGAATTCAGAAAAAGCCTCTGCGTCTATTGCAGAGGGGCTCTTTTTTTGTTTGTTTGTGACCCGGATAAGAAATATAATGGCAAGGCACAGCGCTATATCAGCAAGGATCTGAAGTCCCAATATGAATTCTATGGTCATTTCATACCCTTATATCTATTTTTCCCCCGGGTTCATCGGCAGACAGGTCACCGGCAGCGTCATCAGCATCCTCTTTCCCCCTTTTTTTCCTGTTCTCTTCCCTTTTTTTCCGCTCCTCTTCTTCCCTGATCATGAGCCGTTCAGTTTCTTCAAGGCTTTTAACTTTTTCCCTCAACTCCCTTTTCTCTTCGGCCAGTTGAGCTTCAAAATGCTTCTGCTGTACATCAGTCTGCTGCTGTTGAACCTGCTGGACACGTTCAACAGCATTGGATTGCAATAATACCTGTTGTACATCAAGTGATCTGAGCATGATTTCTGTGCTCCCTTTTCGGAGGACTCTATTCGAGTGGTTCAAACGATCTCCACACCCCCTCTATCTATCTTATCGTCACAAACCATCAAAGTCTTTAACTCTCTGGCAACTATTCAGGTGGATAGAAGGTATCCTTATCGAAATAACATTAAGACCTGATTCCTGTGAAATCTGAAAAAGAGCGTCGTACTTCTTCAGGAGAGACAACGCATAGAACAATCCCTTCTCTCCGTCCAGATCATGAAGGAAGTGATCGGTTGAACTCAAATTTTCGAATATTTTTTTTCTTCCGACAATGGGTGCCCCGGTGTCCTCAATTTTAATGCATACATATGAATCCTCATGACTTGTGTAGATAACAAACTCTTTAACTTCACTGTCTTTCATGGAATTCAAGGAATGTCTGATTATTGCTGACAGAGAAATGGAATAATCAGCTTTTATTCCTGATACTTCCGGAATTTTTTTATCCAATATCAAGTTCTTTTTAATAGTATTCTTAAAATCAGGGTAAAATTCAAGGAACGCTATTTCAGCCTCTATAAGCTCGGACAGATTGATTTTTTGTAAATCAGTGCCGCACAGCCTCTGAAATTTTTCTGTCACATCATTGAACAGCTTAAAGAATCTGTCCGCCTCTTTTGCAATCAAATCAACGTCATAACTTATCTTTTTACAGCTTTCCAGGATCTCGTCATCTACCTTATTGACATTATTTATAATAAGTTCATGGATCTTACTCGTTCTTTCCTCCAACAACTCAGAACGGCCTAAAATTCCATTTAAGGGGCTGGCAAAGTTGTGAAGAATACCGGGGATAAGGTCCTCTCCAAAGGTCGATTCAAACTCTTTTTCCAATTCCTTAAAAAAAGTCTTCGTCCTCCTGTTCTCCCATTCATTTTTCATTCGATTCCCCTATTTCATTTATTTTACAACAAAATCAACTTGATAAAATACACTTTTTTTATTGTTTCAGAATCCATAAAATTATTCAACCTGATTTTAATTACTTTTTTTAATTCTTTTCTATTTTTAGGCAAACCCGATAGCTCTTTCAATGTCTTATATATGATTTTTCTCAGCTCGACCCTCTCTTTTGACAGCCCCATCCCTTGATTCAGTTCAACAACCACACTACAAACCAGGATCCTGTCCTTCCTGCCTGTGCCGTGTTCATCAAGAAAGACAGGTTCACTAGCATCTTTCAAATAAACAAGAAAATCATCAAAATATTCAAACCTTTTTTCACCGAAATTCTGACTTCTGACTTCCGGTTTCTGACTAAGCTCATTTCCGACAGGCCCGCAGAATGCGCCGCCGCCTGCAAACACCGCAATGCACAGACATACGGACATCAGTGCCGTTTTGTAATATCTTGTGGTAACCCGGCTAGGCGACAACATGTTTCAATTCTCTCAAACTGGTTTTTAATTTTAGTATTGCCCGGGAGTGGATTTGACAAATCCTTGACTCCGTCAATTTAATGACAACTCCTATCTCCTTTAATGTCAACTCCTCATAATAATAGAGGGCCAAAACCAGTCTCTCTTTTTCAGGCAGTGAATCTATTGCATTCTTCAATGTCTCTTTGAGTTCTCTGCGGGCGAGAAGGGAAAAAGGATTGTTCTGGTCAATTTTCTTCAACACCTCATACTGGCCGCATTTTTCACAGTAACCCCGGGGCAAATCGTCATTGCTCAGGATGCAGACACCCCTGGCTTCATCAAGAAGTTTATAATACTTTTCAAGCGATATACCAAGATGATTCGAAACCTCCTCATCCGTTGGATGACGTCCGAGCTCATTCTGTAATGTCTTAAATGCCGCCTCCAGCCTTGTCTCTTTGTTTCTAACCGATCTGGGCACAACATCTCTCGCCCTCAATTCATCCAGTACGGCCCCCCGAATCCTGAATCCTGCATACGTCTCAAACCGTACATTCCTCGTTTCATCAAACTTCTCCAAAGCCGACATCAATCCTATTACACCGACATTGATTAAATCATCTTTACTTATGTGATCGGGAAGCCTCAGGACAATCCTTCCGACAATATTTTTGACGAGAGGCACATATTTCATTATCAGCTCCTCGCGCTCTTTTTTATCAGTCATTTTTGTCAATGATAGACCTGTCAAAGAATTTAATGGTACCATTTTTATAATTTCCCGGCTGCTTTCGGCACAGCTTTTCGACAACTTCAGACATGCTTTTGCTTGCCTTTGAATCAGGGAAGACCTCTGACAACAATTTTTGTTTTCTCACCGCTTTTGAAACATTCTGATCACGAGGGATATATCCAAGATACTCAATTGGAAGATCAAGGAACTGATTCGTCGCGTTGCTCAATCTCGTGTAAACCCCTTCGGCCTCATTTGAATCTTCGGCCATGTTGACAAGCAGCATAAATCGTCTTGCCGCGTAACCCTGATAAAGCACTTTGATTAAGGCATAGGCATCTGTCAAAGATGTGGGCTCAGGTGAAGCAACCACAATAATTTCCCCGGCTACCATATTAAAATACATGACGTTGTCGGCAATTCCTGCGGCTGTGTCGATAAGCATAAAATCGAAGTCTTCATCCAGTCCGTCCAGTTCTTCGAGAAGAGTAAATTTCTGCCCTTTTGACAGCGAAGCCATCTCTGGAATTCCCGAGGATGCCGGCAAAATTTTAACCCCCCCCGGACCCTCGACAACGGCCTCCGACAGGTTTTTTTCGCCGCTAAGAACGTGGTGCAGGTTATATTTTGGGGTAATACCCAAAATGACATCTATATTGGCCAGCCCGGCGTCCGCATCAAGCAGCAAAGTTCTTTTTCCCATCTTCGAAAGAAGATACGCAAAGTTTGCCGATATATTTGTTTTCCCGACGCCCCCCTTGCCGCTGGTAATGGCAATGACGCGGGTATTACCGTTGTGCCTTTTTTGCCTAATTGACGAAGGCATCACACTTGTCTTCATTTCTCTCAACACTCCTGCCTGATCCACCATTATCTCCTTTACAGGGATCAGGAGTCAGGGTTAACAAGTTAGCCCTGGCTCCTGATCCCTGGCCCACTATCAGCCTTGCAAGCTTTGCGGGATCCATTTTTTTTAAATCACGGGGAACGTTCTGCCCATCGGCGACATAAAATACTGGTTTTCCGGTATGGTCCATAACATTGTAGATTGAACCGGATTTCCTTGAATCATCCAATTTTGTAAATATGATACTGCTATAATCTATAATGCCGAATCTTGTCACTACATCCATCATGCTCTCCCGGCTTGATGTCATGCTTAAAACAAGATTCGTTTCCATGGAAGTATCCGGCTCAAGAAATTCCTTTAATTTCAACAAATATTTTTCATCACCACTACTCTTGCCCGGCGTATCCACCAATATAATATCTTTGTTGGAAAACTTGTTCAAAGCCCTATCGAACTCCTTCTTTTCAGATGCAATCTCCACGGGGATATCCATGATATCCGCGTATGTCTTCAGTTGTTCAGCCGCGCCTATCCGATATGTATCCATCGTTATGATACCCACAGTCAAACTCTCTTCGAATAAACAGCGAGCGGCCAGCTTTGCCAGAGTTGTCGTTTTCCCCTCGCCGGCGGGACCGACAAAAGCGGAAATCCTCTTTTTTTCCACATTCCTGTAAGAAGAGGCGATAGAGTTCTTTATCATATCCTCAGCGGCGTTCAGAGCATGATAATAGTTCGCCGGTTCGGCCGTCGAGCCATCGGTCTTCAATTTCTCTATTAATCCACACGCTCGCTCCTTTGATACGCCGATTGAAATCAGATGATAATAAACCTTTGACAGAGGAGAAGAAACTCTTCCATTCCTTTGAACGCCAAGAACATCAAACAAGACATTCATTGTCTCCTTTAATTCAGCCAGTTCGGCATGAATACCTCTTTCCTTTTTGAAACCCATGATGAGGGACTTCAACTCACTAACCTCTGATCTGATTATAGAGAATGTATCTATTTCCTCTTTTTCCTCTTTTTCCTCTTTTCCAACGTCACTTTCTTTCAGAATTCCATTATTATCATCCTTGGCAGCAAGCACTTCAAGTTTGCCATTCAGCCTTTTGCTGGAAAGGACTATGGCATCCGAACCGAGATCCGCCTTTATTTTCTTTATAGCCTCCTTTGTGCTTTGCGCCTCATATCTTTTAATCTGCATCTTTTGCCGCCAGCATGCCCAGAGATTTGATATTTACATCACGGGTAATTTCATTATGGGAGAGGACAATGATATTGGGGAAAAATTTCTCTAATATCTTCCTTAAGTGTATCCTGACATTGGGTGAACAGAGAATAACCGGCTGTAGACCTTTGCCGGTAAAGGTTTTGATAAATTCCTGGAGATTACTTACAACCTCCTGTATCAGAGTGGGGTCAGCCGCAACGAATGATTCATATTCCGTATGCTGAACAGATTTATTAATGCTGTCCTCAATGTCGGGAGAGACCATAACAACCGTTATGTTCCCATCCGCATCCTTATATTCTCCTGTTATCGTCCTAGCCAGGGCCTGCCTTGCATATCCGGTTAACATATCAATATTTTTTGTCATAGGCATATAATCCGCCAGTGCTTCCAGTATCGTGAGGATGTCGCGAATAGAAATTCTCTCCCTCAGGAGCCTTTGCAGCACCTTCTGAAGCGTGCCGAGCGGAACGACATTCGGAACTAGCTCCTCTACAACCTTAGGATGGCTGCCCGCCAGACTATCCAGCAAAGACTGAACGTCCTGCCTGCCCAGCAGTTCATCTGCATACATTTTTATAATTTCAGTCAAATGGGTCGTAATAACGGTGGCCGGATCGACAACAACAAAACCCTTTGCCTGAACAGATTCTTTTTCTTTTTCGTCTATCCAGACGGCGGGCAGGCCGAAGGCGGGCTCCGTCGCCTTAATCCCCGTTATTTTTGGGCCTTCAATTCCTGCAGTTATTGCCAGACAATGACCTATGTGTATTTCTCCTTTAGCCGCCTCAACACCTTTCAGTTTGACAATATATTCACCGGGCTTTATCTGCAGGTTGTCTCTTATATGTATTGGCGGCATGACAAAGCCCATTTCAACGGTCATCTGCCTTCTCAGGGCCTTGATTCTTTCAAGCAACTCTCCGCCTTGTCCGGTATCAACGAGGGGCACTAGGCTGTATCCCACCTCAAGCTCAAGGGAATCAAGGGGCAGGAGGGCTTCTATGTGTTCTTCAGCCGCTTGTGCCGGCGGTTCCTCCTTTGCCTCTTCGATTTTTTGTAGCGATTTAAATGTTTTATACGCAACAACTCCCAAAATAAGAGCGATCATCAGAAAAGAGATCTTGGGCATACCGGGAATCAAACCAAATATCAAAAGTATAACCGAAGCCGTGCCAATCACCTTTGGCTGGGCAAAGAGTTGCTCTCCCATCTCCTTGCCCAGATCAGATGAGGCTGTAGACCTGGAAACAAGCATGCCCGTAGCAGTCGATACAATCAGCGCCGGAATCTGCGTTACCAGCCCGTCACCTACCGTAAGAAGAGTATAAACGTGAGCAGCATCCGCCACCGACATGCCCTGCTGTAGCACGCCGACAATCAAACCGCCGAGAATATTTATCATGGCAATAAAAATTCCCGCGATTGCATCTCCCCTGACGAACTTGCCCGCCCCATCCATTGCACCATAAAAATTTGATTCCAGCTCAATTTCGTGCCGTCTTCTTCTCGCCTCTGCATCTGTAATCACCCCTGCATTAAGATCGGCGTCAATGCTCATCTGTTTTCCGGGCATCGCGTCCAGGGTGAATCTTGCGGCCACTTCGGCTATCCTTGTAGCCCCCTTGGTTATCACAATAAAATTAATCAGGACGAGTACCAGGAATACGATAAATCCAACCACATAATTGCCGCCGACAACAAAGGCGCCGAATGCTTTTATAACTTGTCCTGCGGCCCCTGTACCCTCATTGCCATGGAGAAGTATAAGACGTGTGGAAGCCACATTAAGGGACAAACGAAACAAAGTGGCGATTAAAAGGGTGGATGGAAAAACGGAAAAATCGAGAGGTTTTGTCACATAAACGGAAAGCAATAGTATAATCAGAGAAAAAGTGATGCTGACAGAGAGAAGAATGTCGAGAAAAAAGGGATGCATGGGTATCATCATCACCAGAAGAATACCTGCTATTCCCATGGCCATCACTGTAGTTCTGCCTTTAAACAGATCGACAAAACTGCTGGTTTTAACGTAAGAATCCGCCATTTTTAACCCTGCTTCATTTTCATGCTGTAAACGAATGCCAGTACTTCAGCAACCGCCCTGTACAAATTTGCCGGTATCGTCTCATCCACATCTACCCTCTTATACAATACCCGTGCCAACGGCTTGTTATCAACAATGGGTACCTTGTTTTTTCTTGCAATCTCTTTTATATTTTCAGCTATGAAACCGGCTCCTTTCGCGACCACCTTCGGCGCAGACACGCTTGTCTGATCATAGCGAAGGGCTACTGCAAGATGGGTGGGGTTGGTTATAACCACATCCGCTTCCGGGACGCTCGCCATCATTCTCTTTCTGGCCGCATCTCTCTGAAGACGCTTTATCCTTGACTTTATGAGAGGATCTCCTTCTGTCTGTTTAGCTTCGTCCTTTATATCCTGTTTTGACATTTTAAGATTTTTTTCAAATTCCCACTTTTGATAAATATAATCTGCAACGGCTAGGATTATAAGCACCAGACAGACCCTGAGAATAATTTTGAATGAAACCCCACCGATGTAAATCAATATTCCCCACACGCTCTGATTCATCAGCGGAAGAATATTTTCAATTTCCTTCATGATGGTCATATAAACAACAAAACCGACTATCGAAATCTTGAATATGTTTTTTGCCAGCTCTACAAGGGACCTGATGGAAAACAGTTTCTGAAATCCCTTGATCGGATCAATCTTTGAGAGTTTCGGCTGCACCGATTCTGCGGAAAGCACAAAACCCACCTGAAGGTAGTTGGCAAGCAGAGCCATGGAAAAAACCGTCAAAAGAAGAGGAAAAAGTATGGCAAAAATTTTATATACAATGCCGATTGAGAGGCCTTGAATATTATTGCTATCAACATTGAACTGGCTGGACTGGGTAAGCAGCCATCTTGTAAGAGACATCGTCTTTTCGATCATGCTTGAGGAACCAAACCAGAAGAATACCAGGCAGGCCAGAAGAACAGCTACAGACGCGGCATCTCGGCTTTTTGCAACCTGCCCCTTCTTCCTCGCATCTTCCCGTTTCTTAGGAGTCGCTTGCTCGGTTTTTTCCTGACCTTGATTCTGTTCAGCCATAATTTTTAGTTGTCAGGTTTCAGGGATCTATAATCCCTGAAACCTGTCTGATTCCTGTCCCCTGACCCCCGATCCCTGTCTGTTCTCTGACGCATACGTCAAAAAACCTTCACATCAGATGGAGAAGCAGATTCAACGGGTTTTCAAAATCTAAAAAAATACTGCCTACCATTCTTGCGAAAACAGGAAGGGAAAGTCCGATGCATATAAGCCCCACTGCTATTTTCACAGGAAACCCAACGATAAGTATGTTAATCTGGGGAACTGTCCTGGCAATTAGTCCAAACCCGATACTTATCATCAAAAGCATTGCAATAACTGGAGCACCTATCTTAATTGCAACAACAAACATATTTTTTGAAAGGTCAACGATTGACTGCATTAAGCCTCCTGAAAAATGAAAATCAAAAGCAGGAACAATACGGTAACTTTCCGCGATAGCGTATAAAAAGACATGGTGGGCGTCAATAGCAAGGAATATCAGCATGGCAAGGAGATATTGAAATTGGGCTATAATTGAAACCTGCGCGCTGCTTATGGGATCAAACACATTTACAATGGCAAAACCCATTTGAAAGCCTGCAAGCTGTCCTGCAAGCTGCACTCCGGCAAAGATCAGCCTGCCCGCCAACCCGATAGTGATGCCAATCATAATTTCCCCGGCCATTTTTGACACCAACGTCAGAATATCAGGAGACGAAATATGGAGCTCAACAAATGGAAAAAGGAGAAATGCTATCATCAAAGACAGTCCCCCCTTGACCCTGGCAGGAACAGTTCTGTTCCCTAAAACAGGCATGGTTGCTACTATCGAGCTCACCCTGAGGAGTATAATAACAAACGTCTCAATCTGTTCTACCGTTATTTGCGACATATTCATAATTCTCTGACTTCTGGCCTCTGAGCTCCGATCCCTTACCCTATATACTTTGGTATGGTCTGAAAGAGCTCCCGGGTATAGGTAACTATAATATTGATCATCCAGGGTAGCGCAATAACGAGAGCCAGCATGACAGCAACTATCTTAGGAACAAATGTTAATGTCATTTCCTGAATCTGAGTTACCGCCTGAAAGATGCTGACAATAAGACCAATAACAAGCCCTACTGTAAGCATAGGAGCCGATAGCAGCAAGGTAACCTTTATGGCCTCGGCTGCCAGTCCAATAATCATATCAACAGTCATGCGCACCTCTCTCCTAAGTAAAGCTTCGAACCAGTGAACCAATTATCAAATTCCACCCGTCAACCAACACAAAAAGGAGTAGTTTGAACGGCAGGCTTATCATTATAGGTGGGAGCATCATCATTCCCATTGATAAAAGCACACTGGCAACAACCATATCCAGTATCAGAAAAGGGAGATAGATCATAAATCCGATTTGAAAACCCGTCTTTAATTCACTGATTACAAATGCGGGTATTAATACGGGAAGTTTAATATCATCAGATTTGTTGGGCCTTTTTCCTCTTGAAATTTTGACAAAGAGGGCTATATCCTTTTCTCCGGTCTGTTTTAACATAAACTCTTTTATGGGCTGCGTTGCCAGGTCAAAGGCCTTTTCTGCCGATATCTCTTCATTTATATATGGCTGCAACGCCTGAGAATTCACCTTGTTCCAGACCGGAGTCATGATAAAAAAAGTCAGGAAGAGGGCTAATCCAATGATAATCTGATTTGCAGGCACCTGCTGTGTACCCAGAGCATGCCTTAAAAGGGAAAGGACAATAACAATCCGGGTGAATGACGTCAGCATTATAAGTATTGCCGGGGCAAGAGACAGTATTGTAAAAACAAACAACAGCTGCAACATTATAGTTGCCCTGCCAGGCTCATCACCACCATCCCCCACACTTAGATTTATCGAGGGAATAGAAAATGATTGCCCCCACGAAGAATCTGCAAAAAAAATGATCCCGGAAAAAACCAGTATGCATATAAGATATTTCCCGAGCCTTGATGGTGTGAAAAGTATCAATTTATCACCTCAACCCTTCCTTTTCAACGCTCCCTTTAAACAATCTGAAAAGGAACTGCTTTTGCCGCCCTTTCCTTGAATATCTTTCAATTGTTCAAGAGAGTCAGAATCCACAATTTCCGTCAACAGGGATATCTTGCTGCTCGAAACGCCGACCAGCATAATCGTGCCCAACACCTCAATCAGCATTATACTGCTTTTGGGCCCCAGATATTTAGCAGATAAAATCTTTATCAATTCTTTGCCATTGATTGCGCCGCCTCCCTTTTTCACGAGTTTTTTAAACAAATATGCAACCATAATCATAACCCCAAGCGTAACAGCAAGGGCTGATATGATTTTTAAAAGCGACGGAAATAATTCCGGTGAATTCATGGTGATCCTTTTGGGAAATGGCGGATTAATCAATTATTTCAGTTTATCAAGTCTTTCAGCGTGAGAAACGATGTCCGTCAATCTAACTCCGAACCTCTCATCAACCACAACGACTTCACCCTTGGCAATCAATCTATTATTGACAAAGACATCCATCGGTTCTCCTGCAAATTTCGTTAACTCTATAACTGAACTCTGGCCTAACTTAAGAAGCTCACTTATCAACATCTTTCCTCTACCAAGCTCAACAGTCACTGTAAGTGGTATCTCCATAAGAAAATCCATTTCCAGTGAGGCTTTTTTTGCTTTACCTTGTGTTATTTTATCAAATTTGACAGAGCTTACTTCTTTTTTTTCAACCGGTTTAGCAGATGCCTCCATTTCATCCTCAACATCTCCCCAATCGATTTCATCATCATTTTTTGTTTCTTTTCCTTCTTTCACCGAGTCATTTTTTTCCATATCAACGCACCTCTTTTCCAACAATAAATTTTGATACCTCTATTGCCCTGCCGCTTTTATAAATTCCCGGGTACCCCTTAAACTTAAGGACATCTTCCACATAAACATTCAGACTATCACTGCAATATTGCTTCAGACATATCACATCCCCTTTTTTCAGATTTGCAAGTTCTCCTCCACTCAACTCCGTTCTACCCAACTCAGCAACCATGTTTACACTTGCTTGACGAAGACCCTCATTAAAGCTATTCGTCCACTCTTTATCAGCCACAAATGTATCTTCCTGATAACCTGTCTGTAATTTTTTACTGATCGGTTCTAGCATTGAAGAAGGTATGCAAAAGCTAATTTTACCGGAAGAAAAGCCCATGTCGACTTCAAACTGCATGACAATCACCATGTCAGAAGGCGCCACAAGCTGTACAAACTGGGGGTTGCTTTCCATTCCCTGATAGACAACATCAAATTGTACAATTGTTTTCCACACCTCTTCAAAATCAGACAGCGCATTCAATACAATTTTTTTTATCATATTGTTTTCTATAATTGTAAAGTCTCTTCCCTCAATTTTAACCATTTCCCGCCCGGATCCCCCGAAGATAATATCAACCAGCGTAAACACCACTCGTGATTCAACAGCAAAAAGTGCAAATCCCTTTAATGGATTCATTTTAAAGAGATTAAGACTTGCAGGCACGGGAATTGTTTTTATAAACTCTTTATACTTGATCACATGAACCGATAAAGTGGTTACAGTGACATCTTTTCTCAACACTGATGCCAGAGTTGTCCTGGACTGTCTGGCAAATTTTTCAGCCATCGTCTCCAGCGTCGGCATTCTTCCTCTTACAAGGTTTTCCTGACTGGTTAAATCATATCCCTGTACTACTGATGGAACCTGCTCTTCCGGCTGTTCCGTCTCAATCTCTCCATCTGATACTCCCTTTAAAAGGGCATCCACCTCTTCCTGTGATAGTATCTCGGACATCCAAGTTGTCTCCCCAATATTTGGTCGAGCAGTCGACCAGTTTTCTACTCGATCCGTTCCCTATTGTATAAGAAATTCAGTAAAGTAAATTCTTCTGACTTGACCTTTAGTAAGATAGCTGTTCAGACGCATGGCAATCTCGTCTCTGAGACGCTGTTTTTCCTCAAATCCTGCTATTTCTTTATAGTTTTTTGATGAAAGAAGGCCTAAAATACTGTCTGTAATTTTGGGCTTTAAAAGGTCCATCTCCGATATACAATCCTGACTGGATACTTCAATCTGAATCACAATCTTTAAGTATCTTTCGCCGTTAGCATCCATTAAATTTACGATAAGGCTGCCCATGGACCAGAGGCCCGGTTCCTGAACAATCTGTTCTTCGCCTGCTTCTTTTGAACCGGAAAAGTGAGTCTTATAATAGGTCCACCCGGCAAAACCTGCGGCCCCGAGAATCACTACACAAAAAAACATTATAATCAATTTAAGAATTGATTTTTTGCCTTTTTTTGCCTTTTTTTCTTCAAGTTCTTCTTCATTTTTTTTTTCAACCATTACCATGCCCCCCTAAACTTTTTTTGTATCTGTTACCGTTCACAGCGGACAGTTACATATGCGCCTTAGTAATCCGACTGTTACTATTCCTTTAATGCTAAAATAACCTCTACCCTCCTGTTGATGCTCCTGTTGTAATCGCTCACATTCTGGAAAAGTGGTCTTGAGTCTGCATAACCTGCCGCAGAGAGCCTTTCCGGGAGAATACCGCCTTCGGAAATAAAATATTTGACAACATTCACGGCCCTGGCTGTTGACAGTTCCCAATTCGACGGAAATTCGGGAGTATTTATCGGAACATTATCCGTATGTCCCTCTACCCTTATCCGGGTATCGGTTTTTTGAAAAACAGAACTGAGTAACTTAAGGGTAGGCCGATTTTTTTCTTCAATTTCGGCCATACTCGTCTTGAACAACAGATTTTCCCCCAGGGTAACGGAAACCCCCTCATTTATTAGTTTTACATTCATTATGCCTTCAGAGCCGGCAGAAGCTCCATCTCCGGTCACTCTTGCGGTCATTTCCGCCGCTTTGTTTATACGCTCGGCCAATTTTCTCTTTTTATTTTCAAACATCATGGTCTTATTTATCATAGGAATAACAAAAGGTGTAAAAATCGTTATCTTCTCTTTTTCTATTATCGGTGTATCAAATACAGCTCTCATCGCATAGGATACCTTTTCCAGTTTAGATTCATCGGTTGCTGAAAGAGAAAGGACTAAAATCAGGAATGTAAGCAGTAGTGTCACCATATCATTGAAGGTTGTGAGCCATTTTCCTCCATCATCTTCTGAATCTTCATGCTTGTTTTTCATCCAGTGCCCCAGAATAAACTTTATAGTTCAAAATAAAAGTCAACCCTCCTGTTTTTCTGTCTGCCTTCAGAAACGTCATTTGACGCGATCGGATGATACTGGCTGAATCCGACTGCGGCCAGTCTCTCCTCTGGAAGTTCTCCCTTCTCAAGGAGATACCGCAGGATATTGACCGCCCGGGTTGTCGAGAGTTCCCAGTTCGACGGAAACTCGGGAGTGTTTATCGAAACACTATCAGTATGACCTTCCACCCTTATAGAAAAAGGGTTGTTTCGCGTTATTTTTATCATCTCATCAAGATAAGAACAGGCATCTTTATTTATTTCAGCCTTTCCTGATGAAAACAATACATTGCTTCCAAAGGTAACTTTAAATCCTTTCCGGCTCTTTTCGATGTTGACCGAATTATCCAGACCTGCCTGTGTCAAATATGTCTTTAAGGATTTCATGGTCTGTATCACGATTCCGTCAGGATCTTTCAGAATATCCGGCGAGAGATTCAGTGTGTCGCTGCCCGGCGTACTGTTTTTCGAGACAAACACCTTTTCTTTTCGAAAGTTTTTTATTTTTTCCAGTTGGACGTTTGAATATGACACAAGCATGGCAAAAAAAGCCACTAAAATCAGAACAAGAGAACAATATATCACCTCCCAGGCTGCAGCTCCGGCTTCTTTTTTTCTTTCCTTTTTTCTTGATTCATTTTCCATATCAGAAGCCAGAAGACCCTTTCACCTTTAAAATACGGTTTTCCTGTTTTTGGGCGATATAAACGAATGGAGCTTATCTTCCAGAACCCTTGGATTATCTCCTGACTGGATAGAGAGGATGCCGCTTATCATCAGCTGCTTTTGCATAACTTCACTGCTACTTCGCGTCTTCAGTTTGCCGGCGGCCGGGAGGAAAACCAGATTTGCCAGGACTACGCCATAAAAGGTAGTTACAAGGGCAACAGCCATGGCCGGCCCTATGGAGGACGGATCATCCATCTGAACCAGCATCTTTATCAATCCTATCAGGGTTCCCACCATTCCCATGGCCGGTGCAAAGTTCCCCATGGTTGTAAATATTTCCGCTCCCAGCCGGTGCCTCTCGGAAATATATTCAAGTTCTGTATTAAGAATTCTGGAAAGGACAGTGGGTTCAACGCCATCTATCATCAAGGTCAGCCCTTTGACAAAGAAGGGATCTTTAATATCTTCAGTTTTGTCCTCCAGGGCAAGTATCCCGTCACGCCTGGCAAGCTTTGATAAATCCAACAACATCTCTATCATTTCTTCCGTTTTCAGATTTTTCCGGAAAAATACATTCCTTGCCACCTTTGCTACCCCAAGCAAATCCGATATGGGATAGTTGATAAGCACGGCGCCAAAAGTCCCGCCCATAACAATCATTGCAGAGGGAGTGTTTAAAAACCACGACGCTCCGCCTCCAATAGATACAGCCCCGCCCACAAGACCGAAACCGATTATAATTCCTAAAATAGTTGAAATATCCATTATGGGGTTTTGGAAAAGCAAAGATTGTGCCAGAGGATTGTCGATTGAAAAGATAGAGCAAAGCGATTCTATCAGTCAACAAGCAACAATTCAAAGACGTAATAAATACCCCCTCTGACCCTTGAGGCCTCTGCTCCCTGATCAGAAAGGTTTTTTGACGGATCGTCAGAAATTTGACGTACAACTACCCAGGTTCATAGTCCTTGAACCATGAACCTGGGTAATATTTATCTCTTGATGTTCATCAGCTCGGCCATCATCTGGTCGGTTACGGTAACAATTTTTGCGCTGGCCTGATAGGCCCTTTGGGCTGTAATCATATTGATGAATTCTGTTGCAATATCCGTATTTGACATTTCAAGCGAATTCGGGCTGATTTCTCCCATACCTGCAGACCCTGGACTATTTGGAACAGCATCCCCCGACTCCACGGTTGTGCCGAAAAGATTCTTCCCCATCCGTTTCAGACCCGTCACATTGGCAAAGCTTGCCAGAACAACCTGGGCTATATCAGATGTCTGACCATTGGTAAAAAAACCGCTGATTGTGCCGTCTGCCGTCACGGAAATACTTTTCAATGTACCAGAGGAATATCCGTCATGAACCAGTGTTCTTATAACGGATGTACTTGCATATCCGGTTATCACCTCCGCTGTCGTACCCGCCAGATCCCATTCCACCACACCGGCGTCTCCGATGGTTGCACCGGTAATAGTGGGCATCGTCAGATTAATATCCAGAGCAGCATCCACGGCAGTGTGTGTAAGCGTGAAATCGGCGGTATCATCTTCAGCCCAAACTCCTACCAGTGCAAGGGTAACATCGGTGGTGCCGCCGGCATCAAGGGCGAGGGTAACGGTAGTGGCATCAGCTGTAAGAACAGTCGCATTCGTGTAACCACCGTAATCCGTTATTGTCCATGTAGCTGCATCAGCCCCCCTCGTCAGTTCCATTGCACCGGTCTGATACACCTGTCCATATTTATCGATTGCAGCGGTGGCAGTACCAGCACCACTACCGACCACCGCACCTACAGACGATGTATATATCTCATCAAGAACACCGTTTGTATCAAATTTAATACCCGAATAGGTCTGAGCTGTAGCGGCAACGTTATCCAGATAACCCTGGAACCCCCAGTATCCATTTCCTTCCGTTTTTTGAAAGGTCAATTTGACTGAGTGAACGGCCCCAAGAGAATCGTAAGCCGTCTGGGATGCATTAAAGGTTTCTCCCGTAATCGTAGCAGCATCAAGATTTAAGCCCACAGAAAATTCAGTTGTCGCGGATGGTTCAGACTGCACGCCTGAAAGAGAAATGTCCGATATCGTATCCGGATCAATTCCGGCAAGGTTATATCCCTGCACTTTAAGAGAATTGACATCAACAAGGTAACCTTCATTATCGAGATGAAATGCGCCGGCCCGGGTGTAATACTCTCCGCCATCGGCATCTTCGACTATGAAAAACCCGTCACCGTCAATAGCGAGATCCGTGGCATTTGCCGTTGTTTCAAAGGACCCCGAAGCAAATTGCGTGGTTATGGCAGCTACATCCACACCACGACCAACCTGCATACCGGCAGCCGATCCACCCGTAACGCTTTGACTTAAAATATCACCGAAATGTATTTTTCCGGATCTGAACCCGACTGTATTAACATTGGCTATATTATTACCGATGACATCCAGCTGCTTGCCGGCAGACGCCAGGCCAGAAATGCCTGCAAATAATGAACTTCCCATTTTTATTTTCTCCTTTAACTGTAAACCGTGAACAGTTACCTTTTGTTAAACCGCCGGTTCATTTACAGAAATTATATTGCCTAAGGGGATATCCTGCCCGTTAACCGAGAGAACGGGAGACCCTTCCTCAAAAGAAACCCCGGTCACTTTTCCTGTTATCATTGTATACGCTGGAACCACGTCTCCATTAGCATCGTTTGCGGATATCTCAAAGATATAATCGCCGGCTGCAACACCACTGCAATCCCACGTAATCGAATTTTCTCCCTGTTGTTGAGTTCCGGGTTCGAGGGTACCCACAAGAGTACCCCTCTCATTATAAATACTGACAATAACTTTTTCAGCCCCTTCCGACAGACTATAAGTAAGATCGGCAGATGTGCCATCTACTTTAATGATATTGCCTTTCGTGGTTATTTCCTTGCCGATAAGACTTATTGATTGAGCATTATTTAACGAGGATTGATAAAGGCCCAGGGTTTCCAGTTGAGTATTCATATTGCTCAACTGTTCAAGGCTGGAGAACTGGGCAAGCTGCGCTGTAAAATCCGTGCCGTCGAGGGGATTAAGAGGATCCTGATGTTGAAGCTGGGCTATCATCATTTTAAAAAAATCATCCTTTCCCATCGTACTTGCAGTCGTCTGTAGAGTCTGCAAACTTTCACTGCTACTGCCGATTATACCTTCGATACTTGACATTTTATATCCTCCTGATTTCCGGCCCGGTCGGAATTATTTAAGCAAATAAACTGACACGCCCGCCATGCTCATCACTCCAGTCGAGCGGGTTTTCTTCCTTAAGCGATATGGAGTCAGGGTTTACAGAATTTTGTCCCTCCCCATGATCTTCTTGGTTCCCTTTCCAGTTTCCGCCTTCTTTAAATAATGTTTCATTTTGCCCTGATCTATAATTAGCACCATAATCAGCGCCGCCTGATTTTTCTTGAACAGATACATTTATGGTATCCGCAACCAATCCGTGATTGCGAAAAGCGCTTTTGAGACTTTCCACATTTGACTGTAATATCTGTTTGACATCATTGTTTTCAGACTGAAGCATAACATGCACTTTATTATTTCTGACAAGTACATTCACATCAAGTGTGCCCAGACGGGGTGGATTGAGCGTAATTCTTATCCTCCCGGGTCTCTTCACGCCGGCTGCAATCCGATTGATCAAAATTCGTGGTTCTATGGCGTGACTCTTTACACTCTCATTAATGGCTGTAGAACCGCCGCCTGAATGAAAAGTGGTATTATGATATCCTCCGACAGAAAAAACTCTGTTAGATGAACGATCTGGTGGCGATGTCTCTCTGTGAAGAATCTCTATCGTCTCTCCACTCTTAAAACCCGAGGGAGTCAGAATATTTTTAATTTCATTTTTGCCGCTATCGTTTTTTGTGAGCATAAAAGCATTTTTTTCTGTTTTGTCAGGCTCTACGGCATTCTTTCCTTTCACAGCAACCGCATTCTGCAAACCGGTCTTCAAAAACCCCGGGGCATTCTCCTTGAAGACAGGGGGAGCGCCCTTTTTATTCCCGACACCTGAATAGAGCGCCTGTTTCTTAGTCGGATCGATGAGGGCATCGATCCCTACACGTACCGGAGTCTCCTTTTTTTCGACAACCGCTTTGATTAATCCTGACTTCGTCAGCCCGGATTCAATGTTTTGTTTGTTCAATATAGGTTTCAGCGGCCCCTTGGCATCTCCGGTCAAGACAGGGTTTATTCTTTCGGTTTTGCTTTTTTTAAGGCCACTGCTTCTCTGCAAATCTTTAACTTCTCCTTGAGTTTGATTTTGGCTATCTTTTTTCGATAACAAAACAATCTTACCGGAAAATGATTTATTTATTTTTGTTCCCTTGCTTTTTATTGGTAGCGATTGATCCGTTTTACCCTTCCCTTCGCTCAGAATATTATTTTCCTGGTCTATATTAAAGGCCCCGCCTGGCCTGATCGCATTTCCTTTATTGGAACGTCCCCCTATCTTCCCTTTGCCGAGGCGTGGGTCAGGTGGAATTCCCTCCGTCTTTTGTGTCGTTTCACGGTATGCCTTCCCCATTACACAAACAAACGGCATCATCTGCTCTGCGTCCTTACCGGCTTTCCCTTTTTGTAATTTTTCGGGTGCGCTCAGAAGGCCGGCATTTTGTTTTAAATTCACCAGATTTAACTCAGTCATTATTGAAGCACCAATTTCCTTTCAATATCAGGCCTTGTTAACTGGTCGATCACTTAACAGCTTAACTATTCAATTATTTGACAAAGCCTGAATGCTTTATAAAGGATAAGAGCAAAAGACATGCCAACTCCTTGGGCTTTTATAATTGCATTAAATATCAATAGGTTATGGAAACAATAGGGGATAAAAAATTAGGATAAGGCAAATATTGCCTATTGACTTGAAAGAAATGCCGGATTTGAGTAGTGAAGAGGTTGAGTGCTGGATGGTCAAACCAGAGCGAACCGGGACGCTTTTTTACTATTCCCCTTGATTTGAATCTTGAACAGTGGAACGGTGACCCTGGGTAGTTACCTCTCTGGTTATCTCTACGGATTTGGCTGGAGATACATGCCCTAATATGGCTCCCGCTTTTTTGCTTTTCATGTTCATAAGTATAGCCGCAGCCGTGCCGATGTCCAGTTTTTCCAACATAGAACCTGCACGGGCAGGGGGAACAGACTCATAAATTTTTGCCATGCTCTTGTACTTTGTATTATCTCTTTCCTCAACCATTTCAAAAAGCGCTGTTAATCTCTTCTCTATCTCTTGCAATGTATTAATTTTGGAAAGTATCTCTTCTCTTAACAAATTTAACCTCCTTTCTTCTGACTGTAAAAAGTTTTTATGGTCATTGAGCGTCTTTTGCCTCCCCATCAATGAAGATAGAAGCTTCCTTTCTTCTGACAGCCTGTCCTCGAATACGTCCCTCACAGGCGTTGCAAAACCGGCCGTAACCGGCGAATCCGCCATGGCCGCCTCATTTACAGGCAGAAGAGAGTTTGCGGCTTCTGAATTTTTTATTATTCCTCCGACAGCGGCAAGCTTTATCAGAAAAACAAATACTATTAAAATGTTACAGGCAATTATCAACTTCTTCATTTTTCACGCTCCTGTTGAATCTTAAAAGCGAAGACTCATCTAAATCTTTTTGTTCCCTGCTGATTAAAGACAGCCTGTATTCTTTCAGTTTTTTTTCTTTAAGAATCTCCAGAACCCTCTTCTTTTTTGAAGTATCAACAAGCTCTGATCTTTTCTCTTTTAGTTCCTTTTCTATCTTGCGAATAATTTTTTCCCGGTGATTTTCATCATCCTTAAGGCGACTGATATAAGAGAGGTAAATTGAAGCATCAGCCGCGCTCAATCTGTTTTCTCCCATCTTTTTCAGCCGGAAGATCAGATTCACCCTCTCTCTCTTCAGTTTTTTCAATGTCTCTTTTTCACAATCGAGGAGTCTTTTTACATCCGCAAATTCAAGCATTCGTTTTTCTTCTAACTGCTTTCTATAATCTAATACCGGCTGTAATCTGAAATTAAATATATCGTAATCCCCCTGATCCCCGGCCTAATCAAAAAGCGCAAGGAGTTGTTTTTTGCTCTCTTCAAAATTGACCTTTTCGTCAATACCCTGTTTTAAAAACAAATTTATCTTATCTATCATTCTTATTGCATTATCTATTTCCGGATTGCTTCCTTCTACGTAGGCGCCTATATTAATCAAATCTTCAGCCTTCCTGTAGGTTGCTATAACATTTAAAATATCATTCGCCTTCTTTCGGTGTTTCTCATTCACAATATCTATCATCAACCTGCTGATGCTTTTCAGAACATCTATCGCAGGATAGTGATTTCTTGCAGCTAAACTACGATCAAGAGTTATATGACCATCCAGAATTGATCTTGTCGCATCAGCAATCGGTTCATTAAAATCATCGCCTTCCACAAGAACGGTGTAAAGGCCTGTTATACTTCCACTACCTTCTAAGTTCCCCGCTCTTTCCAGCAACTTCGGCATAATACTGAAAACCGATGGTGTATACCCTTTTGCAGTTGGAGGTTCTCCTATAGATAAACCGACCTCTCTTTGCGCCATTGCAAATCTGGTCAACGAATCCACCATAAGGAGGACTTCCATCCCCTGATCCCTGAAATATTCCGATATTGCAGTCGCTACATACGCCGCCCTCATCCTGATCAGGGGATGCATGTCCGATGTAGCCACAACAATCACGGATTTTGCCAGCCCTTCCTTGCCAAGATCATTTTCAATAAATTCACGGACTTCTCTTCCTCTTTCACCAACGAATCCGATTACATTGATATCCGCTTTTGTGTTTCTGGCAATCATGCCGAGGAGAAAGCTCTTGCCAACCCCTGAGCCTGCAAATATCCCCATTCTCTGACCTTTGCCACAACTGAACAGTCCATTCATCACCCTGATTCCAAAATCTATCGGTTCCTTTATCCTGCCCCTTTTAAGAGGATTGATCGGATCAGCATAAGTCGGATATTCGCCTTCTGATTCTATTGGCCCCCTGTCATCAATAGGATTGCCCAGGCCATCAATGACCCTTCCCAGAAGAGTATGACTTACTTTGACATTCGACTTTTTTCCCGTGGAGAGAATCCTGCAGCCAGGCCCGACACCATCAAGATTCCCGAAAGGCATTAAAAGAACCTTTTCTTCCCTGAATCCCACAACTTCGGCCCCTATTGCTCTGTTGCTGCCATTCAGATAAATCCGGCACATATCGCCTATGGAAGTTTTAGGATTATAGCCTTCCACCAGAAGACCGAGAACCCCGCTTACTTTTCCATAGACACGGAAGGGGTTTGTACTCTTGACGGCTTTATGATATTTTTCAAAATTCATGTTTATGTTTTCAGGGATCAGGAATTTTCGGTTTTCGGTTTCCAGAACCGTGAACCGTGAGCATCCATCCCCGATACCTGATTACTGCTCCCCGACATATGATACCTGCTCCCTGATTTTATTTAACTGCTGATCCAGTCTGGCATCGAGTGTTCCGGAACGTGTCTTTATCACTGCCCCGCCCTGATCGATTTCTTCGTCCTTCTCAATCAATATATCTCCGAAACTATCGAGGAAATCGGATTTTGCCTCTGTTATGTAACGATAATCTTCAGGGTTCAAGCGGATACTGATATTCTTCTTCTCCTGTATAGCCCTCATAGCATCGCTAAGAACAGAAAGAACAACTTCCCTGTCTGTTCTCACTTCCCTATGTATAACACTGCTGGCTATTGAAAAAACAAGATCGATTATTCCCTTTTCAGAGTCTTTCAGAAATTCTTTTTTCAGTACTTTTAATTCTTTTATCAATTTTGCAAGAGATTCCGCCGCAAGAGCTAATTCCTTCTTTTTCCGATTTATTCCTTCTGTTTTTCCTTTCGAAAATCCTCTGCCATAAGCTTCTTTTGCTGCAATTTTTATTTTTTCCTCTATGGGTTTCTCGGTCCCTTCGATCTCAAAACCGATATTCATGTTATTTTCACGGACATTAAAATTTGCTTCATTTGCCGGAATATGGCATATGCCCCGAATAAAATGAACTCGCGCTTTTTTCTTCAAATCTGTGAGTTTAATGTCCTGCGCCTTGACAATTTTATTGGAATTAGACAAACACATCCTCTTCATGACCCGTTGATATTGTTATCTTCTCTTCAGCTTCCAGTCTCTTTGCGGTATCAATAATCGTTTTCTGGTTTGTTTCAACCTCTGACAGTCTTTTTGGGGGCATAACCTCTATATCTTCCCTGAGCATTTCGGCAGCGCGTTTTGACATATTTTTAAAAATCTTTTCTCTCATGTTACTGTCAACTATTTTGAGTGCAACGGCTAAAGACTCACGATCTACGGCCTCAAGCAAGACTTTCAAGCTCCTGTCATCTAAATCGAAAATATCATCAAAAGTAAACATAAGGTTTCTGATATCAGTCGCTAAATCTGCATTTGTCTCTTCAAACGATTCTAAAATTCTATTTTCATCTGATCGGCTCATCCTGTTTAGAATCTCCGCAATCATTTTAACTCCGCCAATTTGCTCTCCACGATCT
Source organism: Deltaproteobacteria bacterium (assembly GCA_030611115.1). Next base: position 2,086 of record JAUWQK010000001.1, on the reverse strand, counting down.
TTTTCTGCAACCATTTCTGATTCAAGCGTTCTTGCCATATCCTTCATAAACTCACGCGGAACGCTTCCCAGTGTCGCGATCCTCTTTGCAATGTCTTCTTGCTTATCAGGTGGGAATTGTTCCATAATTTCAGATGTCTGTTCCGGTCTAAGGTGCGCCAGTATAAGGGCTATGGTCTGAGGATGTTCCATCTTTGTGGAATCAATCAATGTCTGTGTATTTGTATTTCTCAAATTTTCAATAACTGGGCTCTCCATTAAAAAGCTGCCCTCTTCAATTGTTTTTAGAAGCGCTGCCCCCTTAACATCTCCAAGTGCTTTCATTACAATGTTTTCGACGGCACTGCCTTTCACAGACATAATCCTGCTCCCTTTTGACTCGGCAAGCGAGCAAAATTCCCTGGCAATACTTCCTACATCTTCATTCGCCACTCCGCTTAACCCGGTCATACATTTTCCGATACGTCTGATCTCACCCGGTGCGAGGTTTTTCATTATACTTGCTGCCACATCTTCGTCCAAAGATAAAAGGAGCACCGCCGCTTTTTCTTCTTTTGTCATGCTCATACAATTTTCCTTTACCCTTATCTGAGCCAGTTTCTTAATAACTCTGCAAATTTCTTGGCATCATGAGCAGCCAAGTTCTTGACAGCATCCAGGCCTTTGAGAGTTTCATCCGGCTCTCCTCCTCCCAGATCCAAGAAAACACCTTCGTCTTGTGACTGAGCAACGCCAACAGGAAGCACTCTCCCTCCCCCAATCTCTTTTGTCATAATGAATTTAATTAAAGGACGCAAAATAAAAAACAAAACAAATATAAGGACAATTAACGGAACAAAATATTTTATTAACGGAACAATTAGATGTAATTTAGACTTCCAGCCCTCCTCTTCAACAGGCCCCATTTCCAATTCAATTTTTCTGAAAGGGATGCTGCTTACCACTATCTGATCGCCCCTTTCGGCATCAAACCCAACCGACCTTTTAACAAGGTTTTCCATAGTTTCTATCTCTTTTTTCGATCTTGGCTGAAACTCTTCAACACCTTTATCATTTTTGTTATAAATTCCATCTACCAGCACAGCCATTGACAATTTTTTCACTTCCCCTACCGGCATTACAGTTTTGCTGACAATCCGGTTTATTTCATAATTGATTGTTTCATCCGTTTTTTCATGACCTGTGCCATAGGATTGTTCATTCGATCCGCTGGTGGGACTGACAGTACTTTCTCCTCCACTGTCGGATGCACTTGACTTTTCGCTTCTGCGGTGCATGCTTCTCACAACAGGTTCTTCAGGATCATAGGATTCCTCTGTTTTTTCCATAACTCTAAAATCAAGAGTTGCGGAAACCCTTACAACAACCTTTTCTTTTCCCACCACATTTTCCAGCATGGTTCGAATCCTGTCGGCCAGATTCTTTTCTACATTTCTCTGGAATTCCATTTGTGAATCTGTCCGCTTTGACATTTGAGACCCGCTTTTGACCGCTGACAGAATATTTCCTCCACTGTCAACTATCATTACCTCTTCAGGGCTCAGCCCTTCCACACTGCCGGCCACCAGGTATGCTATGCCTTCTACCTGAGATGCCCGCAGATTCCTTCCGGTTTTTAGTTTTATAATAACGGAAACAGTCGGTTTTCCCTGTTTTTCAACAAAAAGTGATTCCTTGGGTATTACGACATGAACCCTGCTGTGTTGAATCTCATCCAGGCCGGTGATTGTGCGTGACAATTCCCCCTGGAGCGCTCTTTGATAATTCAGCTTCTGCACAAAATCGGTAACCCCGAAATTCTTATTGTCAAATATTTCAAAGCCCACGCCCCCGCCTATGGGCAACCCCGAAGCCGCCAGATCGAGCCTCAACTCAGAAACATGTTCGGCGGGAACCAGTATGGAATCGCCAGAGGATGATACCTTGTAGGGTATCTTCTTTTCCTGCAATACAGCAACAATCTTCCCCGCATCTTCAGTCGAAAGCCTGGAAAAAAGAACCTTGTATTCTTTATGATTTACGGAGACGACAAATGCCCCGATACTGACCAGAGTGATGACAACAACAACAATAATGGACAATTTCTT
>JAUWQK010000108.1 GCA_030611115.1 Deltaproteobacteria bacterium | reverse complement strand
GGTGCAGGTCTGGAGAACAAATCCCGCAACCCGATGTTTTCCTCAGCGGGATGATCCAGTAGATCCAGCAGTGTCCGATATCGCTTGCCGGAGACCATGAACATCCTCTGATCCAGCAGCGCATTTTCGGCGGCCTGATATGCACTGTCCATAATAAACTCTGTCAGTGACTTGTGGCACACCTTTGCCGCACGGCGCAGGACGACCTCCTGTTCCGGCGTTGTCCGAAGTCCAAGTCGAGACGATTTAACGGTTCTTTTTGCAATCGGTTGTGTGGTCGTCATGATTGATCTCCTTGTTCAGAATTAATATTTTATGTTAGTACATTTGACACCCAATGTCAAACCACATGAAAAGAAAGGCCAATGGCAAGGCGGCCGTCCAGCGCAAGGAGATTTTTTTGAGAGAAGGCTTGAGGTTCGGAAGAACAGTTCTCCTGGCTTTTTCCCAATTTATATTAGGTTTTCGAGTTTTCCAGAGAAGCTTTTATAAAATCCTTAAAAAGTGGGTGTGGATTCATAGGTCTGGATTTGAATTCAGGATGGAACTGACATCCGACAAACCATGGATGATCATTGATTTCGACAATTTCAACCAGCTCACCGTTTGGCGAAGTGCCGCTTATTATCAAACCATTTTCTTCCAGTTTTTCTTTAAACTGGTTGTTGAATTCATACCTGTGTCGATGCCTTTCAGAAATATCAGATACGCCGTATGCTTTGAAAGAAAAAGTATCTTTTTTAATGCTGCAGGAATAAGCTCCCAGACGCATAGACCCGCCCTTGTCAGAGTTTATATCACGTTTCTGAATTGTTTTAGTCCTCTCATCATACCATTGCAACATCAGATAAATAACAGGATAAGGAGTTTTCGTATCAAACTCTGAGCTGTGAGCCCCATCCATGCCTGCTACGTTGCGGGCAAACTCAATTACAGCTATCTGCATTCCAAGACATAAGCCAAAAAAAGGAACTTTATTTTCCCTTGCATACTTTGTTGCGGAAATCTTCCCTTCAATACCGCGTGACCCAAATCCGCCTGGTACAAGTATGCCATCGGCATCAGCAAGCATTTCTTTGGCATTATTTTTATTTATGGTTTCCGAATCTATAAATTTAAGATTAACACGACAGTCGTTGGGGATACCGCCATGGCAAAGTGCCTCGTTTAAACTTTTGTATGATTCAGTCAAATTCGTGTACTTTCCAACTATAGCTATTGTAACGGAAAACTCAGGCTCTCTTAGCCTGTTGACAATCTGCTCCCATGCATCGAGACGGGGCGCCCTTGTCCAAATGTTAAGAAGTTCAATAATCTTGTCGTCAAGACCCTGATTGTGAAATATAAGTGGAACCTCGTAAATACAATCCACATCTTTTGCGGTTATTACTGCATCCACACTAACGTTACAAAATAAAGCTATTTTGGCCTTTATATCATTGTCCAGATACCTGTCCGTACGGCACAGGAGAATATCCGGCTGAATACCGATGCTTCTTAGTTCCTTTACGCTGTGCTGGGTTGGCTTGGTTTTAACCTCTCCTGCTGTTGCAATATAAGGAACAAGTGTTAGATGAATGTACAGCACATTTTCTTTTCCTACATCAGCTTTGAATTGCCGGATAGCTTCAAGAAAGGGCAGGCTCTCAATATCGCCGATTGTTCCGCCTATCTCCACGATAACTATATCCACACCATCTGCCACAAGCTTTATACTTCTTTTAATCTCATCCGTAATATGCGGAATAACCTGGACAGTACCTCCCAGATATTTCCCCTGACGTTCCTTGGTAATGACGGAGTGATAGATCTTGCCGGTTGTAAAGTTGTTATCCCTGCCCAATTTAGCGTTTGTAAAACGCTCGTAATGTCCTAAATCCAGATCTGTTTCTGCGCCATCATCCGTAACAAAGACCTCTCCGTGCTGAAATGGATTCATGGTCCCAGGATCGACATTAATATACGGATCAAGCTTCTGGATAGTTATAGTAAGCCCGCGACTTTCGAGAAGTGCTCCGATGGCCGCAGAAGCAAGCCCTTTCCCAAGAGATGAAACTACTCCGCCTGTAACAAATATATACTTTGTATTAGAAATCATATATTTCTCCGCAACAAACAGGTATTAATAAACGTAACTACTCAGGTTGGTAAGGCTGAAGGCTGAAGACCTTTAGGGAAAAGACTTCCAAAAGCCAATATCTTCTTAAAGCGGCCGGAAATTTTGTTTTAAACATAGAGAATAACGCTCAGAAATCATTTATTTCCTTCAGCCTATAGCCTTCAGTCTAAACACCTTAGTAGCTACTAATAAACCTTCATTCATATAGCTTCTTGAATTCCTCAATGGTCTTTTGAATATCACTTAATCCCTGCGAATCAGCTTTATCTTTTTCAACTGAGCTAAGATTCAAATATACTGATTTAAGATGTTCAATGTCAAAAAGCTCATCAGAAAAAGAAGGATTCACTTTTATTTTGTCGGCATAAATTTCACGCACCAAAACAGCATTATGATAAAATTCAATATGCATAGGGTACCAGGCCTTATGTGTCTGCTCCCAATCTCCATAGCGAATTTCCAAAACATCTTTATTGCTTTTATTGTACTTGTCTATGATTATCCAGCGAACCGGTTGAAAAGTATTTTTGTCTAACCATATCTGGGAGACTGAGTCGTCAGGATATTTCGCACCTATCACATAGGCGGTTTTGTCCTGAAACCTTCCCAGACTTGAAACAGATGTATCTACTCCCAGAAGGGAAAGCCTGTTCTGAAGCAATATCCTGGAGCGATAAAGGAAAACATCCTTATAGCAGTCAAACCTTGTTTCGGTGTCAGATACAATTTTATTGTCAATTATCGTTAAAGAGGCGCCCAAAGAAAAAACATAAATTCTTTTAGCGTTTTCAGACTGAATCTCCGATCGGAATTCTTCAGGGAAATTATATTTCAAGGTCTCTCTAAGCTCAATAATGTTTTTTTCATGGCTGACATCATAAAGTGATAGTTTCTGAGAAATTAAAAGGCTTTTTCCTCTACCGAAATTTTCAATCATTAATTCCAGAAGATGGGGGCCGGGAATCACATATGCATTAGCTGATGTATATAAAAAGACAAAAATTATAAAGCTGAAAAAAGCTAAAAATTTATACTTTGTTCCTATCACAACTAACCCCATATAATAACGGTTTACGGTTGTCGGTTTACAGCAGTTCACGGTTTACAGTTGTCAGTTTACAGTTTTTTCAGTGTATGCAACAATTGAACACAAGATAAGCAATTAGCTCTTATTATTTCATATGGTTACCATTAATTCGATTTTCACCCATTGGGTGAAATGTTGATCTTTAGCAATATGTTGAAATTATTGTACTAACAGCTAAAAGCTCAATTGAGGTGGAAGCATTTTAACCGTGAACCGTGAACCGACAACCGTTATCCGTGAACGGTTACCCCCATATAAATATATTGTCTGAAAACATTGCAGCATCTCCAAGTTCTTCTTCTATCCTTATTAACTGATTGTACTTGGCGACCCTGTCGCTACGAGACATTGAACCTGTCTTTATCTGGCCTCCGTTTATACCAACAACCAGGTCTGAAATAAAGGTATCTTCTGTTTCACCTGACCTGTGGGATATTATTGTAGTATATCCGGCCTGTTTTGCCATTTCAATAGCATCCAGAGTCTCGGTTACCGTACCGATCTGATTAAGTTTGATAAGTATGGAATTTGCTATTCCCTCTTCAATTCCCTTGTTTAATATTTTTGGGTTTGTCACAAATATATCATCACCTACTATTTGTACTGTTCCACCCAACCTGTCTGTCAGCAACTCCCAGTTGTCCCAATCCTGTTCTGCAAGGCCGTCTTCTATGGAAAAAACAGGATATTTATCAATTAAATCTTCATAATAATCTATCATTTCCTCTGGTTTGAGTTTTTTATTCTCTGAGTTCAGGATATATTTTCCTTTTTTATAAAATTCATTTGCAGCCGAATCCAATGCAAGACCAACATCTTTGCCTGGTTGATATCCTGCGGATTCAATTGCATTAATGATAAATTTTATTGCATCTTCGTTTGATTTAAGGTCGGGTGCAAAACCGCCTTCATCTCCCACCGAAGTACTAAGTCTTTTCTTTTTGAGCACCTTTTTAAGACTGTGAAAAATTTCAGCTCCCATCCTTACAGCCTGGGCAAAGGTTTTTGAGCCAATAGGTACTATCATGAACTCCTGTATATCAAGATTGTTGGCAGCATGTGCGCCCCCGTTTATAATGTTCATCATTGGGATGGGAAGATATCTTGCATTTATCCCACCTAAATATCTGTAAAGCGGTAAGCCATAAGTTGACGCCGCCGCCCTTGAAGCTGCCATGGATACGCTGAGAATTGCATTTGCTCCAAGTTTTGATTTATTGGGTGTACCATCTAATTCAATCATCAATTTATCAAGTGCCATCTGATTAGCCGCATCCATACCGCGTACAGCAGGAGCGATTACAGTTAAAACATTTTTTACAGCCTTGGTTACACCCTTTCCGCCAAATCGTTTAGAGCGCGTGTCGCGAAGCTCTAATGCTTCACGTTTGCCTGTAGAAGCTCCGGAAGGAACCGCTGCACGTCCCACAGCGCCGCAGGCAACAATGACATCCGCCTCAACTGTGGGATTCCCTCTTGAATCCAGGATTTCTCTAGCTCTTACATCAATAATCTCAGTCATGGCACCCTCCAAATAAATTATGCATTTCATTAACTTAACGAGGTCTGAACTTGACAAAATTTTATGAAATGCTACTCTCCTTACGTTTTTATGTCAAGGTATGGTAACCATATAAATTTATATTTAAATACTGCCCGAACGAAAACTAGAAAATTTTTTCAAGTTCAAGGAAGGCGCAAAATTTAACCGCAGGAATACATTGAGTATTTTGAGGATAGCGCTAAAGCTTCACTGCGTGCCAAAATTTAAGCCTGACGCAGAAATTGGGAAAATTAGCAGTTTTCGTTCAGGCACTAACTGAGTGTTGCCATATCTATCAAAAAAGATAAACCAAAGAGCCTCTTGCAGAAACAACACAGATCGACAGGGTGGTACTACATAATGTGCCATAGCCCATACTGCTACACAATATATAGCGAATGCAATGTGGTTACATGCGTTTCTGCAAGAGGCTCCAAAGATCAAAAGAGGGATAACCATGAATACGCTGAATAAAATAACTATTAAGAGCAGAATGATTTTGGCATTTGCGCTGATGCTGCTTATTTTTGTTTTTTTTGGTTTGTTTTCAATCATTGAAATGAAGCAATTGGGTGAATTGACCTCCACCATGTATGAACATCCGTTTAAGGTTTTAAATGCGTCGCTAAAAGCAAAAGCAGGCGTTATCAGGATGCACAGGAGCATGAAGGATGTGTCTATGTCCACGACGGAGATGGAATTACAACTGGCGATTCAGGCGATCCAGTCTGAAGAGAAGGCTGTTTACCA
>JAUWQK010000056.1 GCA_030611115.1 Deltaproteobacteria bacterium | reverse complement strand
ACATCGGAGATAAGGCAGATGGTGTTATTCCAAAAACACGAAGAATAAGAACCAAATTCAAAGAATATACAATTGAAATATTTAAATGGAAGAAAACGAAGAAAATGGCAGTGGCAGAATTCTATACCGAAGAAAATGGCTGGGAAGTAGTTCGGTGGTGACAATAGTTATAAAATTAAAAAATAAGTAGCCGGATGATTATACCTGAAACAGAAATAAATTCAATCTGTAAAAAAATCTCGTTCAAGTCCAATGGTTTTCTTGTTAAAGGAACTCTGCACCTGCCTGGGTTAAAGTGCCCTCCAGTCGTAATCGGAGTCCACGGACTTTTCAGCGACAGCAGCTCTCCCAAACAAATAGAACTGGCGAAAAAATGTAATGCATTAAATATTGCATTTTTCAGATTCGACCATCGAGGATGCGGGGAGAGCGAAGGTGTATTTAGAGACGTTACTTCTTTTGATGCCCGGCAAAGTGATCTTATCAAGGCCGTAAAAACCGTTTATTCAAGAAATGACACAGGAAACAGGATTGGACTTTTTGGAAGCAGCCTGGGAGGAACTCTTTGCATATCTGTTGTAAACACTCTAAAGATAGAAGCTCTTGTTACCTTTGCCGCACCTGTAAGAAGCAAACCATTAATAGAAGCGCTTGATAAATCAAACCATCTAAATAATCTTCCGCTATTATTCTATAAAACAAATCTTAATTTTGACATTTCAGACAAGCTGCCGGATATTCATAATATTTTAATATTTCATGGAGATTCCGACAAAATAGTACCGCTGTCAGATGCAAATGAGATATATTCAAAAGCTGGGAATCCCAAAAAATTAATCATACAATATCAAGGTGATCATCGCATGAGCAACAATGACCACCAAACACAGTTCTTAAATGAGTCTGCCCTCTGGTTCAAAAAAAGATTTGCGACTTAACAGGGGTAATTTTTTTGAGCTCATTAGGAACGGGGACGAAATAACTTCCCCAAGTAGGCGCATAGATTTGGGTCAAATTTGTTCGATCTCAAATCACAAAAGTTGTTTGCGAATGAAAATCGATTAAAGATATGGTGAAGTTGGGATGCAAAATGCCAAGTTATTTTTTAGCGAGCCCTAAATATGGCCGAACAAATGAATGAACGCGGGGCAACAGAAGAAGAGATTGGAGCTGCGGAAGGTAACTTAAAGGCCAGGCTTCTAAATAATGTTGGAGCCTGGCCTTTATATAATATATTACGGCTGTAAAAGCGTAATTTTATTCAGCCGCCTCTTCCTTTGGTTTCAGGTGCTCTGGAATCTCCATTGCCTCAATCAATATGTCACTGAAAAATTTGACGTGCATTCCAAGCTTGTAAGAATCAACGATATCTTCAATACCGCTATGGCAGTTGTGGCACGGCGTTACAATGGTATGAGCGCCGGTTCTTTTAAATTGCTCTGCCTTTATTCTGTTTCCCTGAACACGTTTTTTCTTCCAGGGAGGGCCAACATTAATAACGCCTCCACCCGCATTGCAGCAATAGTTATGTCTGTTGTTTGGAGTAACATCTACAAAATCTTCGCACACAGCATTCATAATATAGCGCAGTTTATCGCCCAATCCTGCGTTTCTTACAACATTGCACGGATTTTGTATTGTTATCGGACCTTCGGCTTTTTTTGCTATCTTGATTTTGCCGCTTTTTATCAGCTCATAATAAAATGTTATGGCATGAACTATCGGAATAGGCGGTTTCATCCATCCCATCCAGGTTGGGCCGTCATATTCAGCCCCCCTGAAGGCATGGCCGCATTCACCCATAACTATTTTTTTAACCTTGAGTCTTTGAGCTGTTTCATGATGAAGCCTTTCCACCCTGGCCATGATCTCGAAGTCCCCTGAATACATAGCCATATTACTGTTATCCCAGCCGGCTGTTGCTGGCATTGTCCAGTCAAGCCCAGCTACCTTCATGATTACCGTGATATTGCCAAGAAGCTGGGCTAAAAACTTTGGTTCAGGGCCGATAACAGAGTACATGATTTCAGCGCCTTCCTTTTCCAGTGGCAGCCTTGCGCTGGGCACATACCCTTGCCCCTCTTCCTCCTGCCATTGAAGAGTATCTATCCATTCGTCCGGTTTTACCCACATCTGGTTCATTGTGGCAGCATGACTATGAACCGTATCTTGCAGGTAAAGAGGCACCATTCCCAGTTTTGCGCATATCCGCCGGACCACAAGCAGCATGTAGGCGATATCAATTCCAAATGGACAATACATACCGCAGCGGCGGCAAAGATTACATTCCGTATAGGCGATTTCAGCGCATCTTTTGATACAGGCGGCATCAATCTTGCCTTTTTTTTCTAACAGTATCCATATTGTATCTTTAACCTTTGTAACCGGAGCATAACTTACATCTTTATCATTGGACAGATACCACTGGCAGGCCTCAGCGCATAACCCGCAGTGAATACAGGTATTAACGTAGGTCCACAAACGACCGCCGGTTTCTTTATCTATAACTTCATTAACGACTTTTTCTATCTTTTCCTCGGTAAGCCTTGCAGCACACTCGTCCATGGCATCATCCACTACCGGTTCTCTTTTGACAATTGTGGGTCTCATAATATTCTCCTTAACATTGTATTGCTGTTAAATTATTACCAATCCTTTGAATTCTTTACATGACCTTGTTCACTCCCGAAATATGCTCTTGTAAAAACAAAGAAGAGCATGTGGCTTAGCCTTGTAAAAGGAATGGCTATCAGCATGATCTCACCTGCAAGGATGTGAATTATCAGTATGGTTTTATAGGCAAATAATTGATGGTATGCGATGAAGCCGGTTATAAACGGAAGAGCGGTAATCGCAAGCAGAAGAAAATCCGAACCATCGGTGACGTTTTTTACCACGGGGTCTGTTAATCTTCTATATAAGAAAAAGATACACCCGATAATAACTACGATTGTCATCCAGTCTGCGATCCCGTCCGGAATATTAAACCAGCTTATATTCCACGATTCATCCAATAGAACAAGATGAGCCAAAAGAAAAACAGGTGTAAGTATTAAACAAATATGAAAAGCAAAAGTGACTATAGTAAAAATTGGTCGTTTTTGCATATACTGATTATTAAAAGGTATTACCCAGTGCGCAAGAGAAGCCAAGCTGTGTTTTAATGACATATGCGGAAACACAACCTTCTCCTTTTTACAGTTAGACAACATGTAGTATATTCTATACAGGCTTCCGCCGACAAAAATTATAAAGGCTATCCATACCAGCGGCCCACTAACAAATTCATACATTTGCTTTCCCCCCTTTGAATATTATTCAAAACTATTAGCTTTATATTTATTTTAGTAAATAAAAACATTACTTATTAACTTAATTTTATATATCACTTAACAAAACTACTTTGCGATAATATTTCCCGCCTTCTACGCCGCATATCATTACCTTGGTTCCATCAGGCGACACAACAGGATTCCAGAGAGCTTCATAATCTTTTCCCCGGATTTCGCCGTTAACCGCGACAGCATACTTACCGTTTTTCTCTACCTTGCATATTACCTTGTCGCCGCCGGGACTGAAAACAGGCTGCCAGATATTATCATAGCTCCCTCCAAGTACGGTTCCATCAACAACAAGAAACCAGTTGCCGCTGTCTTTTGCTATAACCGCAACCTTTCTGCCGTCCGTGCTGAAGCATGGTTTTAAAAGGCATTCATTGAATGTGGTAGCCCAGGGCTGCCCATCGACAGCAACTGTCCATTCGGCAAACTTTGTGGCAACCGTGGCCGCAATCTTATGACCGTCAGGGCTATAGGTTTGATACAGGACATTGGTAAAACCTCTATCCCAGACAATCCTGCCGTTTGTTGCCAGAAACCACTGGCCTCCCTGCCTGACCGGTGTGGTTACTTCATCGCTATTGTTTGGATGAAACACCGGCTCCCATGTGCAACCGAATTTTTCGTTCCACGGATTTTCATTAACAACAATGCCGTATTCACAAATAGCTGCTCTGTATTCTGCTGCAACGTTCTTGCCGTCATTGCTGATCGCCAGGCCGTAAATATCAACAAAATTATCTTTCCACGGCTTGCCGTTTACAACTACAGACCAGGTGCCTTTCAAAAAACCATCAAGATCGGCCTGTCCAAGTGGAACGGTTTGAGCTATTGCGGCCGATATTTTACCATCCGGGCTTATTACGTGACTTGCTATGCTCTCAAGCTTAACCGGACATTCCCATACCTTTCCATTAACTAATATCCCGTAAACACCATCCTGCTTGACAATTGCCGCAATAGTTTTTCCGTCAGCACTAAACTTGGTATCCCATATGTATTCGTATGTTTCCTCCAGGGCAACGCCGTCAACAGCCAGTGTCCATTCCATATCCTTTGAAATAAGTGCAGTCAGTCTGCCGTCAGGGCTGAATCTTGAATACCACATCTTTTCAAAGGGTTCTTCCCATGTGTTACCATTTACACAAATGTTGAATTCTCCCTCCCCTATTTTGACGATAGAGGCTATCTTCTCGCCATCAGGACTGATATAAGGCTCCCAGACATCTTCAAACTGGTCTTTCCATTTTGCTGGCTCGGCAAGCATTTTTTCTTTGATTTCCCAGTCCCAGCTTTCAATATTACTCATTTAAAAACCTCCTAACCTTCTCAATCTGTTAATAAAAAACATAACGACCGTTTACGGTTGATCAAAACATAAAAGCAAGAGTCTCATTATTCATTTTAAAAAAACCGTGAACCGTGAACCGTGAACCTCTGAACAAAGTAGTCAAAGCCTGGCCCACTCATCATAAAATTTCCGCAATTTTCCTATCTGCGATTCTTCCTTTGAACTTGAAATATAATCCACAATATCTTTCAGCACCTTTATGTTAAAAGGCTTTATCATGTAAAAAATCACGCCCTGCTTTCTGATTTTTAATTCCAGTTTTCTAGAGTTTCGATCGGTCATAGTAATGATCTTAATATCCGGACATATACTTTTAACCCGCTGAATTAATTTGCAGCCATCAAATGCTTTTGATGAGATACTGAGCAACACAAGATCGAATTTATTATTACTGACCTTCATTAAGGCATCTTCGGCTGAATTAGCAATTTCTATGCTACGGACAAATTTCTCAACGTCTTTTTTAACAGTACTGGCAGCAAAAAAATCATCAATAATCAGAATATCCATAAGATTTACTGTAAGCGTTCACACCGACGGGTGCCATGGACAAACTTGTTTGTCCGTGAACCCTGAACCCCTGAACCCGATAACGCAGTGAAATTATTTATCTGAAAATCTATAGCTCTAAAATTCAGATTAGCAGTATGTTTGGATATTACTTAGCAATGGGTGTGCCAAAAATTAAGGGAATATCTATCTATTGGTATTTATAGATGATATTTATATTTATCTGGTATGAATTGTTATAGGGAGAAAAAGATAGACTGACATTAATGACATGAAGGATATAATAATTGAGTTTTACCGCTTGATATAATTTAGTATTTTATATATATGCCACATATGGCATATATTATGACATGGTTAGCTTAAACCTAAATTAAAATGTTTTAATTTTCTGTAAAGAGTTCTTTCGGGTATGCCCAGCGTTTTTGCTGTCTTGCCCCTGTGCCACTTATTCTGACTTAACACTTTAGAAATATAGTCTTTTTCGAACAGCTCCACTGCATCGCGCAGTCCTGCATTTTCTTGCAGCAATTCTTTGTTTGAATCATTAACCTCATTTGCTGCCCTGGAGCCCCGCGGGTTGATAAAATCAAGGCTCTGTATTGTAATATAACGTTTTAAAACATTTTCAAGCTCCCGAACGTTGCCTGGCCAATCATGGTTGTCTATAGCTTCGAATATCTTTACCGGAAGGCTCTGCCTTTCTTTACTATCACAATGAAGTTTTAAGAAATGTTCAACCAGCAAAGGAATATCTTCCTTACGTTCTCTTAAAGGCGGTACAGTAACAGGTATAACATGCATCCTGTAAAAGAAATCTTCCCGCATCAAATTCTTGTTAACCTGTTCCAGCAGGTTTTTATTTGTAGCAGATATAATACGGAAGTCTGAGTATTTAGCTTTATTGCTGCCAACAGGCGTATAACCTCCGCCATCAATAACTCTTAGTAATTTTACCTGCAGGCTGAGATCAAGCTCACTAACTTCATCCAAAAAAAGAGTACCTCCCCCGGCAAGGTCCAGGTATCCATGCTTATCCATGTTTGCCCCGGTAAAGGCTCCCTTTTTATATCCAAAAAACTCGCTCTCAAGAAGCGTTTCAGGGATAGCTCCGCAGTTCACGGCAACAAAAACCTTATCTCTTCTATTGCTCATATCATGTATGGCTCTTGCAACCATTTCTTTGCCGGTACCGGATTCACCAGAAATTACCACATTGGCATCGGAGTTAGCCGCCTTTAAAATAAGTTCATATATTTCCTGCATTGGCTGGCTCTTACCTATAATATCTCCAAACTTATATCTCTCCTTTATGGAAGATCTAAGTCTTATGTTCTCATTTCTAAGACGCTCTGTCTCTTCCTGAATTGCAATTTCCTGGAGCCTTCTTTCAGTAATATCCCTGATGGTTGTGAGGACAGCGGGCATGCCTTTCCATTTAATTATATTATGATGCCCTTCTACCCAAAACTCACGTCCTTCACGTGTAATGCAAGGCGCCCTGAAAATTTTTTCATCTGACAGGTCCAACTCAAGCTTACCATAAATTTCCTTTATACCCAGGTCAAAACCACATGAAATCAGATCAACAGCTCTTTTCCCAACAATCTCACTTGCATCAGTATAACCGAGCATTGAAACAAAAGCATCATTCACAAACAAAAACTCTCCGTCCTGAACAAGCGTAACGCCATCAACGACATGCTCGGTAAGCGTTCGGTACCGCTCTTCGCTTTCCCTGAGACCCTGCACTGTAAGCTTGTACTCGGTAATATCCCTGAAAATGGTCATTTTCGAGATAGATTTATCTGTGTGAAATATAGGTGAGTGTGAAACATGGTAAACGCGGCCATCCTTAGGGCTAACCAACTCAGTTATGGAATGCTCGCCTTTCTGTATTTTATCGTGAACACACCACTGACACTTTTCGTCAAGTCCGTGCATTAATTTATAGCAGGGAATTCCTTCGATATCAGAAGTTCCGATCCTGTTTATCATGGCTGGATTCATATAAGTTACACGATAATCATTTGAACAAATATAAACAGGATCATTCATAGCCTCCATCATAGAACGGTATTTTTCTTCGCTTTCGCGCAGCGCTTCCTCTGCCCGCTTTCGCTTTTCTATTTCCCGACTAAGCTGGTCGCTTGCCCTAACTGATTCCGCAGTTCGTTCTTCCACTCTCTGTTGGAGCTCGGCATGAGTCTTTTTTAACTCCCTTGAAGCTTCAATGTATTTCACTGGTTTTACCTGTATCTTTCTTTAAAAGCTTTCGCCGCAACAGATCAAGAGCTGTTATCGCAAAAATCATTTTATTTCTTAATCTTTCATTAAACGGAAAATTTAAACAATAAGCCTCAACAGAATCTGGTGTAGCAATACCTATGCAGACTGTTCCAACAGGTTTATCTTTTGTTCCTCCACCGGGCCCGGCAATACCGCTTGTTGATATACCATAAGTTGCGCCGGAAATACGCCGCGCACCATCTGCCATCTCTTTTGCAGTTTCTTCATGCACAGCTCCGTATTTCTTCAAGGTGGCCTCTGACACGCCAAGCACCTTGATCTTTGCTTTATTTGAATATGTCACACCGGAAAAGAGAAAATAATCAGAGCTGCCTGGCACATTAGTAAGCAAGTGTGATATCAGACCGCCTGTACAGCTTTCAGCAACCGCTATTGTAGCCTTTTCCTTGCGAAGGAAACCGCCCACTACAGTTTCCATAGATTCCCCCTCGGCAGAAAATGCACATTCGCCGATTTTATTCAATACAAACTCCGAAGCCTTTTTCAGAAGAATATCTGCTCTCTCTTTATCCTTGCCTCGAACATAAAGTTTAACATAAATTACAGGAAACCTGGCACGCAGTCCCAGCTTGATC
>JAUWQK010000092.1 GCA_030611115.1 Deltaproteobacteria bacterium | reverse complement strand
CCCGTCTATCCAAGAAAACCTCCTTTTTCGTAGTTACTCAGGTGGATAGACTGAAGGCTGAAGGCCGAAGCTCCGTGACAGCCTTCCACCTTCAGCCTTCAGTCTATCCACCTTTAAAAAAGTTACCTTATTTACGAATGTTGACGAGTATATTCGATAGCGTCTTTTACACTAAGAATTTTCTCAGCATCATCATCAGGAATATCTATATCGAATTCCTCTTCCATTGACATTATAAGCTCAACAAGATCAAGCGAATCCGCCCCTAAATCATCCACAAATGATGCCTCGGGCACAACCTCATTCAAATCAACACTTAATTTTTCTGCAATAATCTTTTTTACTTTATCCTCAACTGACATTAAGTTTTCTCCTTTCACATATACATTCCACCATTTACATGGATTACCTGACCAGTAATGTATGCTGCATCATCTGAAGCCAGAAATTTAACAGCAGCGGCAACATCTTCGGGTTGTCCCCCTCGACGCATCGGCACCTGATCCAGCATAGCCGTCCTCGCCTTTTCAGAAAGCGCTGCTGTCATGTCTGTCTCTATAAAACCAGGAGCAACTGCATTTACAGTAACATTTCTGGAGGCAAGTTCTTTTGCCGCTGTTTTTGTCAGCCCAATTAATCCCGCCTTTGAAGCAGAATAATTCGCCTGTCCCGGGTTACCGGTTACACCAACAACTGACGCTATATTTACTATACGGCCATAGCGCTGCTTCATCATGATTCTCGCGGCAAGTCTTGTGCAGGTAAATGCACCCTTTAAGTTTATATTTAAGACCATATCCCAGTCATTCTCCTTCATGCGAACCAAGAGTCCATCCTTGGTAATACCCGCATTGTTAACAAGAATATCTACACGACCGGTTTCATTAACTATTTTCTCAAAAAAAGCTTCGACGTCTTTTGCATCTGCAACATCGACACTCATGCTATTTGCCGAACTTCCCAGGTCGGCAACTAATTTTTCTGTTTCAGCGGCAGCGGCCTCTTCAGCCTCGGGATTGCCTGGAGAAAAATAGTTGAAATAGATTTGAGTATCCGAACTTGCCAGGGAAAGGCAAATAGATCGTCCAATACCTCTTGAAGCACCTGTGACAACAACTGTACGTTTTTCAGGCATAATTACCTCTCAAATAATATGTCCGCAACCATATCCATATCTTTAATGACATTTTCATAGCTGCCAAGCAGTTTATTATAAGAAATGGTCTCCATAAAATCAGAGACGATTTTCTGATCAAAAACACCGGAGCCCATCAGTATCTTCAATATATTATGAGTTACAACCTGTGCTGTTTCATTTGCAAAAATCCTTGACATTGCCTTTATTTTTTCGGCTTCAGGGTCTCCTGCTTCAACAAGTGATTTGGCCTTACGCGCCATGCTTGCTCCAACCTCCACATGTGTCATCATATCGGACAGGGCAAACATAATATGTTGTTTTCTGGTAAGCTTGTTATCATGTACGATCATTATGGTATCATTAAGAGCTCTGGCGGCAAGCCCATAAAATTTGCATCCGGCATCATTCAGGGTATTATTCAATTCTTCCATCTCCGAAGATATGTCTCCGTAATATTTACCCTTTGTCTTCCGTGTAATCTTCCAGCGGAACGTACTGATTATATTCTGCTGAATTTCGCTGGTTCCTTCATAAATGCAAGTGATTTTAACATCTCTTTTTATCTTTTCCACCTCAAATTCGTGAATGTATCCATAACCACCAAGAGCCTGAATTGCATCATCGGCTGCTTTATTGGCGGCTTCAGTAGCAAAGAACTTGGCAATTGATCCTTCAACCTGCAGGTCATCTTCCCCTGAATCCAATCTCTGGGCAACTTCTTCCATATAGGCTGTTGCAGCTTCAAGTTTTACAGCATTCGGAACGATCAGTTTGTGTGTATATCCCTGTTTTTCAGAAAGAGGGGAGCCGAACTGAATTCTCTCCTTAGCATATGGAATGGCTATATCAAGAGCTGCTTCGCCGGCACCCAGGCCCATGGCAGCTACCATAAGTCTTGTATATCCAAAAACCTTGTTGGCATGCTTCATCCCTTGTCCGGGCACACCACCAATAAGATTTTCAATTGGTACAAATACATCGGTAAATGAGAGAGGTGATGTATTTGATGCACGTATCCCGTGTTTTTCTTCACCCTTGCCCTGAACAAAACCTTCTGTGCCTTTCTCCACAACAAAAAATGAAGGCCCCTCAGGGGTATTGGCAAGAACCGTGATGAAATCAGCGTATCCTCCTGTTGATATAAACTGTTTGGTACCGTTTATATTGTATCCAATGATTTCACCTGCGTCGTTTGTTACAGGATCAGCCTTTGTCTTTAAGGCAGCAAGGTTGCTCCCGGCTCCCGCTTCAGTAACAGCATAAGCTACAAGGGTATTCCCTTCAGCAAGAGATCCAAGCCATTTATGTTTCTGTTCCTCAGTAGCTCCAACCAGTATAGGATCTGAGCCGAGCTGAATAGCAAAAAAACCCGTTGCAATTCCTAAACATATATTTGAAATTTCACGAATTACCTCACAGCAGTCACGTGCCCCTCCTCCTATACCTCCGTATTCTTCAGGAATAAACAGGAGTTGCAGACCGATATTCTCTCCAAGCAATTCACGGATCGTATCTTCAGGAAAAATTTCATTTTTATCAAATTCAAGAATTCTTTCCTTTGTAAGCAAGCGTTTCCTAAGCTGTCTTACGGTATCAATTATCATCTGCCTTGACTCAAGATCGAGACCTTTGAGATTGCGTCCAGATGTAGATGTTGATATCGTCATATTTTAATCCTTTTCTATTTCAATAACAGTACGCCCCTTATACGTACCGCAGGAATGACATACATGATGTGAAAGTTTAGTTTCTCCGCACTGGGGGCAAGAGGTCAAATTGGGAGCCGCTGCTTTAATATGAGAGCGTCTTTGGCCTCGCTTTGACTTAGATTTTTTACGTTTTGGTACAGGCATGAGTAATCTCCTAACTATCTGTATTTATATGCTATATAATGTAATTCACTACTTAATAATAATGTTGTTACACTAGTAATTTAATTGAAAAAAATTGTCAAGAACTTATTTTTGAGCGGGCCCTAAGGATCGAAAAAAATGGATATTTTATAATAGTTCACCGGATGAAAAAATCACCTACCACGCCCATAGGACATGGTTTGATGAAGACCCCTCGAAGGGATCTAAAAGCATCGCAATTGCTGCAGATTACAATCCAATATAACGTGGCTATCAAGCTAAAAGACTATGAACATCGAACATCGAACGTCCAACGTCGAATTTTGAATAAGGTATTCTACCAATTTATAAACTGGCGGAGCGAAGCGATTTCATCATTCGATGTTCAACGTTCGATGTTCGATGTTCGATGTTCAAAAAACGCTTTACTCTGACTCCTAATCACTGCCCCATCATTTCCCGCAGCATTTCTTATACTTCTTTCCGCTTCCACATGGGCATGGTGCGTTTCTTCCAATTTTTTGAGCAGCTCGCTTAACAGGCTTTTTCTTTTGAGGAGCATCATCTCCTCCGGAATATACCAGATTCTGCTCTGTTGGCCGTCGTAGATCATTTATTCTGTCAGGTTCAGATATCTGAATTCTGAACAAAATTCCCAGGGTCTCCTCTTTGATCCTGGAAATCATACTCTGGAACATATCAAAGCCTTCTTTTTTATAAACGATTAAAGGATTCTGCTGAGCATAACCCCTGAGGCCGATGCCCTCTTTAAGGTGATCCATACTGAAGAGATGGTCTTTCCACAGGCTATCTACTGTCTGCAGCATGATAATTCGTTCCAAACGCCTGAAATCTTCAGTCCCAATGGCGGCTTCTTTTTCATCATATATTTTGAGCGCTGAATCATAAATCAACTGGGCTAATTTCTCTCGTGTCAAACCATCCAGGGTATCACTATCAAAGCTGTCAAGCCGGAAGTTAAATAGTTTGAATACAGCTTTGCTGAGTCCTTTCAAGTCCCAATCTTCGGGAAGCACACTCTCATCTGCAAACTCATGAGCTATTTCCTCAGCCTTTTCATAGATCATATCCAAAAAAGAACTTTTCAGGTCACTACCCTTCAAAGCTTCACGTCGCTGTCTGTATATAACCTCCCGCTGCTGGTTCATAACATCATCATATTCAAGGAGCTGCTTTCTGATATCAAAATTATGGCCCTCAACCTTTGCCTGAGCATTCTCTATTGCCTTGCTTATAAGGTTATGCTCTATTGGCTCTCCTTCTTCCAGGCCAAGCTTCTCCATAATACCGGTTATACGTTCTCCGCCAAATATCCGGAGAAGATCGTCTTCTAAAGCAAGATAAAAACGCGATGATCCAGGGTCACCCTGCCTCCCGGAACGCCCTCTCAACTGGTTGTCAATACGTCTGCTTTCATGCCTTTCGGTTCCAAGAATATGAAGCCCTCCCAACTCAGTTACCCCTTCTCCTAAAACTATGTCTGTTCCACGTCCTGCCATGTTTGTAGAAATTGTAACAGCGCCTTTCTGTCCGGCCATTGCTATAATTTCTGCTTCCTTTTCATGGTTTTTCGCATTCAAAACACTATGCTTAATGCCTCTCTTTTTTAATTTTTTGCTTAAGCCTTCAGACACATCTATTGAAACCGTACCGACTAAAACAGGCTGCCCTTTTTTATGAAGTTCTTCTATTTCATCCAGAGCAGCTTCATATTTTTCCTTTTTTGTCTTGTAAATCATATCCGGATAATTAGTTCTAATCATCTGCATATTGGTGGGAATAATTATAACATCCAGATTATATATTTTTTTAAACTCAGATGCCTCTGTATCGGCGGTACCTGTCATACCTGAAAGTTTATTATACATTCTGAAATAATTCTGGAAGGTAATAGTAGCAAGCGTCTGGTTTTCATTCTCTATCTTTACGTTTTCTTTGGCTTCAAGTGCCTGGTGCAGACCTTCACTGTAACGACGACCTGGCATTAAACGGCCGGTAAACTCATCTACTATAATGACCTCACCATTCTTGACTATGTAATCAACATCAAGCTTAAACAGCGTGTGGGCTTTAAGGCCCTGATTTATATGATGTAAAACCTCTATATGCTTTGGATCATACAGATTATCGATCTTCAAGATATTTTCAGCCTTTGCAACACCTTCTTCCGTCATAACTACGGTCCGCGCCTTTTCATCTATAGTAAAATCCATGTCGCGTTTAAGACGCGGAATTATTTCATTAATTTTGTAATACAGACCCGTAGATTTCTCAGCAGGTCCGGATATAATCAGAGGTGTTCTTGCCTCGTCGATCAGTATGCTGTCAACCTCATCAACAATAGCAAAGTTCAGGTCTCTCTGGGCCAGAGAATTCATATCAAATTTCATGTTATCGCGCAGGTAATCAAAACCAAACTCATTGTTTGTTCCGTAAGTTATATCAGCACCGTATGCCTCTTTTCGTTCTGCGTCGTCCATGCCGCTTAATATACTTCCTACTGTCAGTCCCAGGAAATTATATATCTGGCCCATCCATTCTTTGTCGCGCCTGGCAAGGTAATCATTCACCGTAATAATATGAGTCCCTTTGCCGGAAAGAGTATTTAGATATGCAGGTAGAGTAGAGGCAAGAGTTTTACCCTCACCTGTTTTCATCTCAGCAATCTTCCCCTGGTGAAGAACAATACCCCCTATCAACTGAACGTCAAAATGTCGCATCTTGAGTGTACGAACAGAGGCTTCTCTTATAGTTGCAAAAGCTTCCGGAAGAATATCATCAAGGGGTTCTCCTTTTTCAATACGCTCTTTGAAAATAGAAGTACGAGACCTCAACTGCTCATCACTCATGGCCTTCAGCTCGGGCTCCAATTTATTAATCATTTCGACGGTTGGTTTAATCTTATCCAGTTCCCGTTCATTTTTACTTCCAAAAACTTTTGTCAAAAAATCAAAGATCATTTATATAATTATTCCTCCTAAGGTTAAAAGTGACTAAAATGCCTAAAGTTGTGGAATTCTGTTAATTTTTTATATGAATTTGAGCACACACCGCCAAGGCAGGCTTTAGACACCTTTCCGGCATGTGTTACAAAATATATTAATTATAACACAATTAGTCAAATTGCCACCCCCAAAGGGAAGGTTAAGTGCCTAAAATGCCTAAAGTGCCTAAAGTTGTAGTACGCCTTCGGCGTGCTAATTTTAAAGTTATAAGTGCATTAGG